>RGEP01000125.1 GCA_009918225.1 Betaproteobacteria bacterium
GGCGGTCGCCTGGTGGCCGGCCACAAGGACCTGCCGATGTCTTCCGAAGCGGGCGAGCCCCTGTACTTTGATGCGCAGATGCAAGCCCAAGCGGTTCGGGTGGTGCGGCTGTCGGTGCCGAACTTTTCCAAGGCTGATGGTGAAGCCGCGGAGGTCTACATCGCCGAGACCCGCCTCAAACGCGAAGAAGTACGCCAAGACATTCAGCTGATGCTGATTCCGTCGGGCCTGCTGTTGTTGGTGACCGCCGCGGCCATCGTGGCGGCGGTGCGCGGAACCCTCGCTCCGGTGGAGGCCCTGGCCAACCGATGGCTGGCGCAGTCGCACCAGGCCCTGGATGAAGTCGACCTGCGCCGCGTTCCGCGTGAGCTGCAGCCCCTGGCCACGGCCTTGAACCGCCTGTTCGCCCGCCTGCGCGAGGTGCTGGCACGCGAGCGCCGCTTCACCGCCAACGCAGCCCATCAAATCCGCACGCCCCTGGCCGGTCTGCAACTGGGGCTGGCCCGGGCGGCCGAGTCGCCTGACCTGGCCACCGCCCAAGAAACGATCCGGGAACTCAAGGCCACCACGCAACGGACGGCGCGGTTGGTGCAGCAGCTGCTGGCCCTGAGCCGCCTGGAACCTGAGGCGACCGCGCGCCTGGCCTGGCGCACCGTGGACTTGCGCGATGTGGTGCGGGACGTCGGCCAAGCCTATGTGCAAACGGCGCTGGATCGGCGGGTGCAATTCGAGCTGCTGCTGCCCGCCATGGCCATCCCTATTCGCGCCGAACCCGATCTGCTCAGCGAGTGCTTGGGCAACTTGGTGGACAACGCCCTGCGCTATGCATCTGAGGGTGGCGTGCTGCGCCTGGAGGTGGGTGCCGACCCGCAGCAGCCCTGGGTGCAGGTCGACGATGCAGGCCCCGGCATTGAGGCGCATCTGCGCACGGCCATGCTCGAGCGCTTCGCCCGGGGTGGGTCTGGTGGGTCTGGTGGGTCTGGTGGGTCAGGGGGCTCCAGCGGGTCTGCGGGCTCCAGCGCCCCAGACGGCAGCGGCTTGGGCCTTTCGATCGCGCAGGACATCGCGCAGCTGCACGGCAGCGCGCTGGACCTGGGACGCTCCGATTTAGGCGGCTTGCGGGTGCGCCTGGCCTTCGCTGCGGTCCAGACGATTCAAGCCTAAGGTCGGCTCAAGCGGCTCAAGCCGTTCAGGCCGTTCAGACCTGAGGGCGCGCCGCGGCAGCTGCAGCGGCGGCCGCTGACTTGGCCGCCAGTTCATCGCGCAGGCGGCGCAGCTTCTCGCGCGGGTCTTCACGGTTGGGCGTCTCGTGCAGCTTCATTTCGGCAATGAAGCGGCTGGGGATGGCCGCCACCTGTTCACGGCCGCGCTTGCGCCGGCGCAGGGTGCTCACCGCCAGCGTTTGCCGCGCCCGGGTGATGCCCACGTACATGAGGCGCCGCTCTTCCTCCAAGCGCTGCGGGGTCATCTCATCGTCCTCGCTCTTGAAGGGCAAGAGGCCTTCATTGACACCGGCCAAGACCACGTGGGGCCACTCCAAGCCCTTGGCTGCGTGCAGCGTCGACAAGGTCACCACGTCCTGCTCATCGCCACGCTCGGCCAGGCTGATGATCACGCTGATGGTCTGCGCCACCTCCAGCACCGTGCGCTTGGGCGTCTCGGTGCTCAGGCCCCCCAGGTTGTCGATTTCACCGCCACAGCGCTTGCCGATCCAGTCGACAAAGTCCAGCACATTGGACCAGCGCGCAGCGGCCAGCTTCTCGTTGTCTTCACCGTCGAAGAGGTGCTGTTCGTAGCCGATCTCGCGCAGCCAATCCATCAACAAGGCCTTGGCGTCTTCGGCCCCCGAGGTCTGCCCGGCCTTGTAGGCCAGGTCGTTCACATAGCGGCCAAACTCCAGCAGCGAGCCCTGGGCCTTGGCGGCCATGGCCGTGCCCAGGCTGGGCGCGAACACCGACTCGAACAGGCTCTTCTTCCATGCCGCACCAAACTCCCCGAGCTTGCCCAGGGTCTGATGGCCGATGCCGCGCTTGGGGGTGGTGATGGCCCGCAGAAATGCCGGATCGTCATCCTGGTTCACCAAGAGCCGCAGCCAGGCGCACAGGTCCTTGATTTCGGCACGGTCGAAAAAACTCTGGCCGCCCGACACCTTGTAAGGAATCTGCGCAGCGCGCAACTTCTGCTCAAACACCTTGGCCTGGTGGTTGGCCCGGTAGAGGATGGCGAAGTCCGACAACTTGATGGACGGGCCCCCATTGCCGCGTATCGACTGGATGAAGGCCACGGCCCGCTCGGCCTCGTGTTCCTCGCCATCGCACTCCACCAAGCGGACCGGCTCGCCCTCGCCGAGTTCGCTCCACAGCTTCTTCTCGAACAGTTTGGGGTTGGCCGAAATCACCTGGTTGGCCGCGCGCAAGATGGCGGCCGTGGAGCGATAGTTTTGTTCCAGGGCGATCACGCGCAGCTGCGGGAAGTCCTGGGGCAGTCGCTTGAGGTTGTCGATGGTGGCGCCGCGCCAGCCATAGATGCTTTGGTCGTCATCGCCCACGGCCGTGAAGCGCGCCGCGCGGCGCGGATCGGGGTGCGACACCAACTGCTTCATCAACTCATACTGCACCGCATTGGTGTCTTGGTATTCGTCCACCAGCACATGGTGGAAGCGCTCCTGCCATTTCAGCCGCACCGCTTCTTCGCGTTGCAACAGGCGCAAGGGCAGCCCAATCAGGTCATCAAAGTCCACCGCTTGATAGGCCAGCAGGCGCTCCTCGTAGCGGCGCATCACCTGGGCGGCCACCCGTTCGTTGTCGTTCTGGGCCACAGCGGCTGCGCCCTCGGCGTTCAGGCCCTGGTTCTTCCACAGGCTGATGGTCCATTGCCACTGGCGAGCCAGCTTGGCGTCGGTGGTGGCGCCGGCATCGCGCAGCAGGCTCAAGACATCGTCGCTGTCCAAGATGCTGAAGGCGGTTTTGAGGCCCAAGGCCGCGCCGTCTTCCCGCAGCAGCCGAACCCCCAAGCTGTGGAAGGTGCTGATCACGAGTTGACCCGCCGCCCGTGGCCCCACCAGCGCCTTGGCCCGCTCGCGCATCTCTTGCGCAGCCTTGTTGGTGAAGGTGATGGCGGCCAACTGGCCGGGCTCCAAACCGGTTTGCAGCAGCCGGGCCAATTTGTGGGTGATCACCCGTGTCTTGCCCGATCCTGCACCGGCCACCACCAAGCAGGGGCCATCGAGGTGGTGCACCGCCTGAAGCTGCGCAGGGTTCAATCCGACCGGGGGGGCTGAAGCAGAGGACATGTCTTCCTTGAACGAGGGCGGCGGATCATAGCCAAGCAGGCCGGCTTGGATGGGCTGACCGCTCGTGTTACAACCGCCCCACCTCCATGAAGCGCCGACACCTGCTCTTCACCGGTCCCGCTTGGTGCGCAGCCGCCGCTGGCTTTCCGGCGTTCGTGCGGCATGCCCGAGCGGACAACGAACCGCGCTTCGCACTGGGCGTGGCCAGTGGCGAACCCACGCCCAAGGGCATGGTCTTGTGGACACGCCTAACAGGCCCGGAGCTCGAAGCCACCGACCCCGTGCCCGTGGCCTGGGAAGTGGCCGAAGACGAGGGCTTCAGCCGCGTGGTGGCGCGGGGCACCGAGCAAGCCGAAGCCGCCTGGGGCCACAGCGTGCACGCTGAGCCCGGCGGTCTTCAGAGCGGCCGCTCCTACTGGTACCGGTTCACCGCCTTGGGCCAGCGCAGCGCCGTCGGCCGCACCCGCACCGCGCCCGCCCCCGATGCGGCGGCCACCCTGCGGCTGATCATCGCCAGCTGCCAGCGTTACGACATGGGCTACTACGCGGCCTGGCGTCACGCTGCGGCCTGGCAGCCTGACCTCATCCTCTTCCTGGGCGACTACATCTACGAGACCGCCAGCCCAGCCAGCGGGCGCGTGCGCCGCCATGCCGGTGGGCTGGTGAGGACCCTGGAGGACTACCGGGCGCGCTATGCCCAGTACAAGAGCGACCCCGATTTGCAGGCCGCCCATGCCTGCGCACCGTGGATGCCCATCTGGGACGACCATGAGGTGGACAACGACTACGCGGCCTTGCAGGGGCAAAACCTGCAGCCCGACTTCGCGGCCCAACGCCGTGCGGCCTATCAGGCCTACTGGGAACACATGCCCCTGCCCCATCGGCTTCGGCCCGACCTGCAGGCGCCGGGCGGCGCACTGGCCCTGTACCGCCGGGCGGACTGGGGACGCTTGGCCCGCTTGCACCTCTTGGACGATCGGCAGTACCGCGATCCACAGGTGTGCCCGCGCGCGGGCCGGGGCGGCAGCAACACGGTGGCGCGGCGCGACTGCCCCGAATTGGATCTCCCCACGCGCAGCCTGCTGGGGGCCGAGCAAGAACACTGGTTGGCGCAAGGCTGGGACCTGGAACGCCGCTGGAACCTGCTGGCCCAACAGACGCTGATGGGCCGCTGGAGTTGGAGCGACCCGCAGGGCCCGGCCCGCGGCACCTACTGGACCGATGGCTGGGATGGCTATCCGCAAGCGCGCCAACGGCTGCTGCAAAGCCTGGTGGACCGGCGCATTGCCAATGCCGTGGTGCTCGGGGGTGATGTGCACGGCAACTATGTGGGCGACCTGCTGCTCGACCACGACAGCCTGTGGTCGCGCGTGGTGGCCAGCGAGTTCTGCGGCACCTCGATCACCAGCACCAACCGCTCGCCCGAACGGGTGGTGGCCGCCCACCGACACAACCCGCACATGCGCCACGCCCGTGCCGACGAGCGCGGCTTCATCGCCTTTGACATCAGCGAGCAGGCGCTGCGCGCCGAACTCGTGGTGGTGGACCAGATTGAAGACGTGCGCAGCGGCGCACGGGTGGCCGCACGCTACGCGGTCGACCCCCGCAAGCCCGGCATTCAGACCGGCTGAGACGGCCCGCTCAGCGCTCGCTGCCGCAGAAGCAATGAACCACAGCCGCAAAGGGCTGCCGGGCCTGCACCACGTCTCTGAGCCAGACCAGGTCGCCGGTCACGCCGGTGGCGCCCAGCCAGGGCACCGCAGCTGCAGCCTCGGCCGCTGATGGCCAAGCGGCTGGTGCATCGGCGTCGGCAGCCCAGCCCATCGCCTGGGCCAGGTTCAGCAAGGCCTGCGCGTGGGCATGGCCTACACCCAGTCGCTGCAGCACCTTGGCCAAAGGCCCTGGTGGGCAGGATGCCAAACACACCGATCGACCCTGTGATGGTGGAGGGCTCGGCGATCACCTCGTCGGCGGCCATGGCGATCCAATAGCCCCCCGAGGCGGCCACATCGCCCATGGACACCACCACCGGCTTGCCCGCGGCTCGCGTGAGCTCGAGCTCACGGCGGATCTGCTCGGATGCAAAGGCGCTGCCACCGGGCGAATTGACCCGCAGCACCAGGGCCTTGACCTTGTCGTCCTCGCGGGCCTTGCGGATCAAGGCCGAGGTGCTGTCGCCGCCCACCCGGCCCGCCGGTGCCTGGCCCTCGCCGATCTCGCCTTCGGCCACCACGATGGCCACCGGTGCATCGGCCGGGCGGTCCGGCACTTGGCGCAGGTACTGCGCCAGGTTCACCTGGCGGAAGGTCTTCTTCTCCTCGTCCGCCGCGCCCGCGTCCATCAGGGC
>RGEP01000126.1 GCA_009918225.1 Betaproteobacteria bacterium
TGCCCGTGGGTTGGGTCTTGTAGTCATCGGGGTCACGGTGAATGATCAGGCCGCGGCCCACCACGCTGTTGGGGCCTGACGCTACGCTCAGGCCCTTGGCCGTGAAATCGAACTCGGCCACGCCGTCCGCATTGGCCCGCAGCGATACGAGGTCGCCGGCATGGTGCACATGGCTGCCTTGCTGACCATGGGCTACGCCACCGGGGTTGAAGTGGCCTTTGGTGGCCATGCCATCGCCGCTGCAGTCGGCGGCCTCGTGCACATGAAACCCGTGCACCTGGCCGGCGCGAAGTCCGCTGATTCGGCCGCTGACCCTCACCCCATCGCCTTGTTGCACAAACCGAACCGTGCCCGCCGGATTCATGCCAGCGGCTGCAGCCACCGAGGTGGCGCTGACGATCGCACGGGCTGAAGGGCCCGGCGCGGTTCCGAACACCGAGCAAGCCGATAAGGATGCGGCGGCGAGCGCACTGGCCGCCAGGGTTCGAAGGGGGGTATGCAGGTTCATGGTGGATTCCTCAGGAAAGGGTTGATCGATCTTCGCTCAGACGGGGCTTAAGCGTGTGGGTCGCTTGCTCGTGCCAACTGCCTCAGGGCCTGTTCAAACACCTCTACGGGCTGCCCGCCTTGAATCAGGTGGCGCTCGTTGATGATCACCGACGGGACCGATTGAATCCCCGCCTGGCGCCATACGGCCTGAGCTTGGCGCACTTCAGCAGCATAGGCTTGGCTGTCGATCACCTCGGCGGCTTGTGCTTCGTCCAGGCCGCATTGGCGTGCGCAGTCGATGAGCACGGCGCGGTCTGACGGGTTGCGGTCATCGCCCTGGTAGGCCTGCAGCAAGGCGCGTTTCATCGCATGCTGGCGCCCTTGCAGGCCCGCCCAATGGATGACGCGGTGCGCATCGAAGGTGTTCCAGATGCGCGGGCGTTGGCCAAACTCAAAGCCCACCTCTCGCCCGCGACGGCGCAGGTTGTCGCGGGCAGCGGCCAGCTGCTCGTCACCCATGCCGTACTTGCGCTTGAGGTGCTCGGCGCTGTCCTCGCCATCGGGGCCCATTTGCGGATTCAGCTCAAAGGGCTGAAAGCGCAGGTCCACCGCCACCTCGTCCTTCAGGCGCTCAAGGGCTTGCTCCAGCGCATTCAGGCCCACCGCGCACCAGGGGCAGGCCACATCAGAAACAAAGTCGACCTGCAACTTCGCCGGCGCTTGATTCGGGCTCATGCCAACCTCAGCAGATAAGAATGGAAGACCCCCACTTGCACCTCGGCGTCTTCGGCGCCATCGGGCCACAAGTGGCGTGAAGAGAAGCGCACATCAAAGCTGCGCTGCCAGGCGGATTCCAAGCCATGGCCATGTGCATCCGGGTAAGGGTAGGCCGGCGAGACGCCCACCACCACGCCTTCCTTGCCGCGGATATAGCCGGGCATGCGGATGTGCCCGGCAACGAAGTTGTCCTTGACCCGCACGCGGTCGCCCAAGCGGATTTCCGGCAAGTCTGCATCAGCCGTTCGGCCCTCGCGGCTGGGGCGCGAGAGCGGCACCTCAAAGCCCGCGGCAGCCGACAACTCACCGGCGCTGAACACGCCGCGCTCCACACACAGGCTGGCCACTGCGGTGAAGGTGCGCTCATAGTAGGACGCTGTCATGTAGTGCCGGGGCTCCATGCGTTCGATGGCATGGCGGTACTCGTCCATGTTGTACACCCCGTGGCGTACCAAGCGCACCCACATGGCGGCAATGCGGATCTCCGCTTCGTTGTGAAACGGCTCGGTATGGCCCTGCCGGACCACAGGCCCGAAGCCCTGACGCCCGCCGAGGTCGTGCATCCCATCCATGCTCAGGCCCCCGCGTAGGGCGGCTCCAGCCGTGCCACGCCAATCATGGATTCCTTGGTGATCAAGGCCTCCAGCGCGTCCACGCTCCAACCCTGGGTGTGTTCGGGGCGGTGCGGCAACACCATGTACCGCGTGTCGGTGGTGGTGTCCCACACCCGAATGCGGACAGCCGGCGGCAGGTCCAGGCCCATCTCGCGCAGCACCGTCTTCCAGGTCAGAGGTCTGCAACAGACCCTTGGCGGTGAGCACCGCCTGCAAGGCATCGGCATGCCCGGTGAGATCGGAGCCCATCGCACCTCCGGAGATACACAGTGCTGGGGTATATCACAAGGGTCGGGCAGCCACACCCTTCAGCGAACCGACGACTCCCACGGACCCGGCACCACCACCGCTTCGCCCTCACCGGGCCAGGGTGGCAGGGTCACCGCCACGGCAGCCACACCGCAGGCCTCCGATGCTCGGAACTCAAAGTGCGTGCCCACCGGCAGGGTCAGGCACACACCGGGCAGCAAGGGCACGATTTCTTCTTGCCCCCCTTGCCGACGCCACATCTGCCCCTGGCCGGAAACCACATACCAGCGCTCTTCCACCGTACGGTGCGTGACGGCCTTGGCAACCTGACCCGCCCCACGAGACTCTACAAGCGCTGGCGCTGCGCGTAGACTTTGCGGACACCTGGAGCAAAGCCTTGAGCCCACACCCTACAGAAGCCGCCGGTCTATCGGCCCTTGATCCTGCCCCGTTGGCAGGCCCGCAACGCCGAAAGGCGATGGCTGCCCTGGTGGGCTGGGGCGCTGCGGCCCTGGGCTTAGGCCACGGGCCGGCCTGCGCACAAGCGCCAGCGGCCTACCCGAACCGGCCAATCAAGCTGGTGGTGGGTTTTCCGCCCGGCGGGGGTATCGACTTCACGGCGCGGGCGATACAGCCTGCGCTCGAAGCGGCCTTGGGTCAGCCCTTGGTTATCGACTACAAACCCGGAGCAGGTGGTGTGGTGGCGGCCACCGAACTCACCCGCGCAGCGCCCGACGGCTACACCTTGCTGGTGGCCAACACGGGGCCCTTTGCGATTGCGCCCTACCTGCAGGCCAAGCCGCCCTACGACCCGCTCAAGCAGTTCACCTTCGTGGGCCAGATCACCGAGGCCGGCTACATCGTGGCCACTCGGGCCGACCACCCGGCCGCTGACCTGCGGCAGTTCATCGACTGGGCCCGTGGCCAAGCGGGCAAGGGCAACTTTGCCTCCGGCGGGCCCGGTTCGGCGACTCACCTCAATGGCGAACTGCTCAATGCGGTCACGGGCCTGGACCTGCTGCACGTGCCCTACAAGGGCAGTGCTCCGGCGGTGACCGATCTGATCGGCGGTCAAACCCATGTGCTGATCGATGCCGGCACGGTGCTGGTGCCCCACATCAAATCCGGCAAGCTCAAGGCTTTGGCGGTGACCGGCAGCCGGCGCGACGCCATCCTGCCTGATGTGCCCACTGTTCGAGAGCAAGGCTTTCCAGGCTTGGAGTCGATGGGGTTTCAAGGCCTGGTCGGCCCTGTGGGCCTGCCGGCATCGGTGGTCGAGCGGCTGGCCGCCGAGCTGCGCAAGGCCTTGGCCCTGTCAGAGGTCAAGGCGCGCTTTGCCAGCGTCGGCTCCGAGGTGCAGCCCCGGGGGCCGCTTGAGTTCTCGGCCTACGTGAAGTCCGAAGCCGATCGATGGGCCGATTTAATCCGCAAGCGCAAGTTGCAGTTGGACTGAGCGCCGGTGGGGCGCAGGTCCCTAGCGTACCCAGCCAGGCCAGCCCTTAGCCCGTGGGGTGGGGAGGCTGCCTTGGCAGCAGCATCACCACCACACAGGACAAAACCGCCGATCCGACCCACAGGCTGCCGGCCAGCGTGAAGTCGTAGTGCACTTGCCCCGCGATGCTGACCTTGCCAGCTTGAATGAACTGCCCGCTGAGCAAGTCCTGAAGGGCTGCGCCCAGGTAGCTGGCCACGCCCACCATGCCGGTGGCGGTGCCCACGGCTGATTTGGGCACCATGTCCATGGCCATCATGCCGCCCAGGTAGGCCAACAGGGCCCCCATGGCCACGCCAAACAACATCATCGCTGCCGTATCGAGGAAGGGATGGGCAGGCGCCAGCACGAAGGTCGCTGTTGCGCCGATATAGAGCAGGCCGAACAGGAGGGTTGGCCGTTGTCGATTGCCACCAAACAGTCGGTCCGACACGAAGCCCGATGCGACCGTACCAGCCAGGCCAGCCAGGGCATTGGCCGAGATGATGGATCCGGCCTGCAAGATGCTGTAGCCCTTGGCCTCTTGGAGGAAGAAGATGCCCCAGCTGTTGATGGCGTAGCGTGTCACATAGAACAAGCCGCTGGCCAGCGCCAGCATCCACACGGCGCGGTAGCGCACCACCTGCCACTGAAGCTGTTGAACCGATGGGCCGGGCGCCGGGCTGTCCGCAGGAGCTGGCCCTGCATCGGGCTGGCGCGGGGTGTCGGGCGCCTGCAGGCCCAAGGCTTCCGGCCGCTCCCGCATCGCCAGCAGAATCATGCAGGCCATCAGCACACACACGATACCCGCGGCTGTCATGCCCCATGCCGCACCGAAGTAGGTCACCACCGCGCCCGTGACCACATAAGTGAAGGCCTCGCCGATGTTGTGGCTGGTGCTCCACAGCCCATAGACCGTTCCGCGCCCCTGAACCGGAAACCACTGCGCGATGGACACGATGGACGCCGGTGCGCCCATAGACTGGAACCAGCCGTTGAAGCCCCACAAGACCAGGAAGACCCAGAAGGTCGGCAAGCTGCCCAGCAGCAGGTTCACCACGGCTGAGCCCAATAGGCCCAGCGCCATAAAGCGCTGCACATGCGCATGGTCCACCAAAAAGCCGTTGAGCAGGCGGCCGGCTGCGTAGCTGAAGAAGAGCGCCGACCCGATAGCGCCGAGCTCGGCGGGCTCAAAATGCCCGGCATCAATCAGCGGCTTCTTGATGACGTTCAGGCTTAGGCGGCATACATAGTAAAAGCCATAGCCCAGCGTGATGGCCAGGAAGACCTGCCACTGCAAGCGCTTGAGCCGTATGGGATCTGCACACAAGCCCGGCGCGTCGGGCGATCGCTGAAGCAGGCGGGGCAGACGCATACGGCCAGTGTCACACATCGATGCGCCACCACAACACAAGGTGGTCGGTGATGGATGGCGGCGACCGTTCATCCATCACCCGAAGACACAATGGGTTCACTCGTCAGCCCCGAGTCTTTCTCGACCCACCCAAGGCCTCATCATGACCCAGCCTGAACTGCCCGTTTTCGAAATCTCTCGACTCCTGAGCGCATCGCCGCAGCGCGTTTATGAGGCCTGGGCGGATCCAACCAAGATGGCCCAGTGGTCGGGCCCTGTGGGCTCCCGCGTGGAAATCCTGCAGGGCACACAGGCCGTAGGGCACACCACCATTTCGCGGACGGCTTCAAGCGCCGGCCCAGAGATGTTCAGCCTGTGCCGGTGGCTTGAGCTCACGCCGCCCGCCCGGATCGCCTGGGAGCAGAGCTTTTGTACCCGCGAAGGCGTCAAGTGCGCGCCGCCGTTCTTCGATGAGTGGCCTCTGACCCTGCTGACCGAGGTGAACTTGGAGCCGCGTGGCCAAGCAACGTTTCTCACACTCAAGTGGACGCCGGTGGAGTACACCGATGCCGCTCTGGCAATGTTCACCAAGCAGATGGACAGCATGACCGCCGGCTGGGGTGGCAGCCTTGGCAAGCTTCAGGACTGGCTGGGC
>RGEP01000127.1 GCA_009918225.1 Betaproteobacteria bacterium
AACGGGTCTTGATGTCGGTGATGCGGCCCTCGAATCCATCCACATTGACCATGTCACCGATGCGCACGCTGCGCTCGGCCAGCACCACGAAGCCACTGACATAGTTGGCCGCCAGCTTCTGCAGGCCCAGGCCGATGCCCACGCCCAAGGCGCCGCCAAACACCCCAAGAGCCGTCAAGGGAATTCCAGCGGCCGACAAGGCCATCAGCACCCCCACCACCAACAAACCCGTTCGGATGATGTTGACCGCCATCTTGCGCAGGGACAGAGCAGCCGGGTCGTTGGACGGTGCCAGCCGGGTGAGCACCTGCCGCTCCACCGCCGAACTCAGCCACAGGGTGATGAGCAGCACGGCCACCACACTCAGCGCGCCCTCCACCATGGTGCGCAAGCTCACCTTCACGCCACCCAAGCGCCACTGAATGTCGTCCATTTCCTGAAGCAACAAGGGCAGCAGGCCGGTCAGCCACAACACGATGCCGCCCCAAATCACCCAGGACCACACCCGCTGCAAGCGCTTGACCATCGGTGAATCGGGGAAAGCCGCTCGCAGCACCCGCGCCGACCCCTGCACCACCAGCAAGGCCAGTACAAGGGGCAAGCCCAGGCGCAGCAGCGCTTCCAGCAAAGCGGCCGGTTGCTGCAGCAGGTCCCAGGTCCATTGCGTCTGCCCCAGCCACAGCCCGCTGTCAAAGATCACGTCGTGCCGCATATCCATTCCTCAGCTTCGGCTCAACACACGCAGATGCGCGGCCACGCTGCGCGCCAAGGCTGCGAGGTTGTAGCCGCCTTCCAAGCAAGACACCAAGCGCCCCTGGCAGTGGCGCTGCGCCACGGCCATCAGCTCTTCGGTCATCCAGGCATAGTCATCTTCGACCAAGCCCAACTGGGCCAGACCGTCATCCCGGTGGGCATCAAACCCGGCGGACAGGAACAGCATCTGTGGGGCAAAGCCATCCAACCGCGGTATCCAGTGCTGCCGCACCAACTCGCGTATGGCCGGACCGCGGCTGTAGGGTGCAACGGGCATGTTCAGCAGGTTGTCCGCGCTCGGCACAGCACCGCTGTAGGGGTACAGCGGATGCTGAAAGAAACTGCACATGAGGATACGACCATCGCCTGCCACGATGTCTTCGGTGCCGTTGCCGTGGTGCACATCAAAGTCGATGATGGCCACCCGCTCCAATCCGCGCACGTCCAGGGCATGCCGCGCGGCGATCGCCACCTGGTTGAAGAAGCAAAAGCCCATCACGCGGTCACGCGTGGCATGGTGACCCGGCGGTCGAACGCTGCAAAAGGCGTTGTCGACTTCCCCGTCCAGCACGGCATCCGTGGCAGCCACGGCCGCACCAGCAGCACGAGACACTGCGGCAGCCGTCTGAGGGCATGCGGTGGTGTCGGGGTCCAGGGCGCGGAACGTACGCTGCTCCTGGAGCTCCTGCAACAGGGCCCAAAGGCTGTGAACGTGGTCGGCACCGTGCGCACGCAACAGCGCAGAGACCTCCACATGAGGGGCCTCACGCCACTCCAACTGGGCATCCAGCCCGGTGGACCGAAGGTGCGCCTCAATGGCTGCCAAGCGCGCGGGGGACTCGGGGTGCCCCGGCCCCATGTCGTGGAGCGCACACTCGCGGTGGGTGTAGAACGCCGTGCTCATGCGGGTGATTGTCGCCCGGGCTGCTGCGGGTAGCATGAAGCCCATGACCGATCGAACTCGCGGGCGATGGAGCCTGATCAAGGATTGGCGCGGTGCTGGTCGACGCCCTCGCCACGGCCGTGGCCCAGCGGCTCTGCCGACCCGCCCTGCGTGGTCAGCCGCAGGGCTGCTGGCCGCGGCGCTCGCGTGCCCATCTTCACCGGCCTGGGCCCAGCCCGAAGTGCAACCGACACCGCCTTCGCAACAAGAGCCGACCTCCGCCATGAGCCCAGTTGCGGGCATGGTGGCCAGCAGCCCAAGCGCCGCGCCCACCCCTGCGGCGCCAGAGCAGCCCCGCCATCCCGGTGGCGACTACGGCAGGCGCGAAGAGGTTCGGCAGTTTGCTCACGAGGTGGCACAACGCCATGGGTGGAACCCTGAAGCCACCCTGAGCCTGTTGTCCCAAGCCCGGTACCTGCCCCGCGTCGCCCAGCTCATCATGCCCCCGCCGGTGGGCACCCCCAAAAACTGGGCGGCCTATCGAAGCCGCTTCATCGAACCCAAACGGCTGCAGGCAGGTCAGCAGTTCTGGAATGCGAACGAGCGGCTGCTGCGAAAGGCAGAGCAACGCTACGGGGTACCGGCCTCGCTGATCGTGGGCATCATCGGGGTAGAGACCTACTACGGCAAACACCTCGGCGGCTTTCGGGTGTTGGACGCCCTGGCCACGCTGAGCTTTGACTTTCCCAGCGGCCGCAGCGACCGCAGTGCCTTCTTCCGTGGCGAACTGGAGGCCCTGCTGGTGTGGGCGCGGCGTGAAGGTCGCGCGCCACACGACATCAAGGGCTCCTATGCCGGCGCCATCGGCTGGCCCCAATTCATGCCCAGCAGCATCCTGCGGCATGCAGTGGACTTCGATGGCGATGGCCACGTGAACCTGGAACGCAACATGGCCGATGTGATCGGCAGCGTGGCGAACTTCCTGAAAAACCATGGGTGGACCCCCGGCCTGCCCACCCACTTTCCCGTGGACCCGCCTAGGGATGCAGCAGGCCGCGCTGAGCTCTTGGCACCCGATATCGTGCCCAGCTTCTCCCCTCAGGACATGGCGGCACGGGGGGCGGTACTCACCGAACGTGCGCTGGAGCACACCGGGCCACTGGCCCTGGTGGCCCTTGAAAACGGTGGCAGCGAACCGAGCTATGTGGCCGGCACGAGCAACTTCTACACCGTGACCCGCTACAACTGGTCGAGCTATTACGCGATGGCCGTGATCGAGTTGGGCCGCGAAGTGCAAGAGGCGAGGATCAAGGCCCGGCCAACAGGCGCCTCCACCAAGGACCCCAAGGCCACGAAACCCGTCAAACCGCGGGCGCCAGACAAGGCCCAGGCCAGCTAGGGGCCGTGCCCAGAGCGCTCGTGCGTCACCGGATGATCGTGCCAATGGCGTGGCTGCAGCGCGCGCCAACAATGCAGCGCATCGCCCTGCCAACGCAGCGCCCCGCACCAAGGGCTGCTCCACAAGGCGATGTCACGGTCGGCGTAGCGCTGCACCACAGCCCGGGCCGGATGGCCGTAGCGGTTGCGGTATCCCGCTTGGGCCAAGGCCCAGCGCGGCTGCACGGCCTGTAGAAATCCTTCGCTTGAGGATGTCTGGCTGCCATGGTGCGGCACGAGCAGGCCGTCGGCACGCAAGGTCGGGCCGCTGTCCAGCTCCACGAGGACGCGCTCCTGTTCGCGCTCCAGGTCCCCGGTCAGAAGCAGCGAGCGGCCTTGGGCGTCTTCAATCCTCAGGACACAGCTCAGGGCATTGGGCTTGAGCTTGGGGCTCTCATGCCCCAACGGGTGCAGCACCTCAAAGCGCACCCCATCCCAGTGCCAGGCTTGCCCACGGCGGCAGGGCGTGTGGGGAGCCCCGAGCTTGAGCAAGGGGTGCGAGGGCTCTAGGCTCGACCGCACCCGTCGCACCGGCATGGCCTTGAGCACCGATGCAGCACCGCCCACGTGGTCCAGGTCTCGGTGCGTGATCACCAGCTCGTCCAAACGGTGAACGCCCACATGATGCAGGGCTGGCACCACCACCCGCTCGCCTGCATCGCGCCCCTCGCCCCAGGCGGGTCCTGCATCCAGCAAGAGCGCATGGTGGCGCGTGCGCACCAGCACTGCGCTGCCCTGCCCCACATCCCAGGCCCACATCTCAAACTGACCGCTTGGGGGCAGGCGCGGGGGCGGCAACATCAAGGGCAGCACCATCACCAGACCGCTCAGGCGCACCGGCAGGGGCCACTTCATCAAGGCCAAAGCGGCCCCCAACATGGCAACACCCAAAGCCCAGGCGCTGGCACCGGGCACGGGGACCACCGCCCACGGCAAGCTGACCAAGGCAGCCATCACCGCCCGCAGCGGGTCCACGACCCAGGGCAGCGCGTGCCACAACATCGGCCACCACAAGCCCAACAGGCACAAGGGCGTCAACACCAAGGTGATCCAAGGCAGGGCCAGCAGGTTGCCCAACACACCCACCAGAGAGACCTCGCCAAAGCACACCGCCGCCAATGGCGCCAAGCCCAGTGAGATCAGCAACTGGCTGCGCAGCGGCTGCCACAGGTGCTGCAGGACAGGCCCCGGTAAACGCCTGGAGCCGGGCTCCGTCACGAGCAACAGCCCCACGGCTGCAAACGAAAGCCAGAACCCCGCTTGGCCCACCGCCCAAGGGTCTATGACCACGATGGGGCCCGCCGCCACGAGCCACACCAACAAGGGTGGCCAGTTCAATTGCAAGGTGCGGGCCCAGCACACGACCGCCAACATGGCCACGGTGCGTTGGGCCGGCAGGCCCCAGCCGGCCAGCAAGGCGTAGCCCCATGCACAGCCGCCACCTATCCATAGGCCCACCCACGGTGCAGGGCACCACAAACAGCCACGCGGCCATCGCCGCCACAGTGCGGCGGCCAAAGGCGCTGCCAAGGCAGCAAACACCGTGATGTGGGCCCCGCTGATGGACAGCGCATGCGCCACACCCGCGGCTCGGAAGAGTTGCCAGTCCTGTGCATCCACGGACGACTGGTCGCCAATCGTCAGACCCGCCACCAAGCCTGCCAGCGCATCGTCCTGCACATGGGCATCGATACGCTCGCGTAAGGCCGCCCGCCACCGATCGGCGTTGAAGACCGCCGAGTCGTCGGCACCCAGCCGCCGTGCCAAGCCACGGTGGCCCGACGACACAGAGCCTGCAGCTCCCAGGTTCTGCTCAAGAAACCAGCGCTCCGCATCAAACCCGCCGGGATTGAACGTCCCGTGCGGGCGCTTGAGCGACACCGGCAACTGCCACTGCTCACCGGGCCGCGGCTCGGGTACGGTGGCCGCCATGAGCAGCTCGACATGGCTGTCCATCCACCAGCCCAGCCAAAGCCGGGGCGGCAGGCCAGCCACCGGGTGTCCCGCCAGATCCTTCGCCGCCACCACACGAAAAGCAAACTGCACCCCTTGCTGCGTTCGGCGCGGCAGGCCTTCGATCTCCCCATGCACCAACAGCGGCACGCCCTCTAAGGTGTGGGGCAGCCGCTGCTCCAGACGCTGGGCTGTGCGCAGCGCGGTGCTGCCATGCGCCACCAATCCCATGCCGATGGCCAAGAGGGCCAGCTGGGCCCACCAAGTCGGCGCGCAGCGCAATCGCCTCCATGGCCCACCGGCACGCAAGGTGCATGGTTGCCGTGATTCACCAGAGGCCTGTCGGCTGCGTTGCGCCCGCAGGGCCCAGACGGCCCAAAGCCAGCACAAGGCCAAGCCCAGTCCCAATAACGCCCACATGGCGGCCGCGCGGGGCAGGCTGGGCCACGCGGACAGCAGGGCCACCCCGAGCACCCAAGCCACCACCGCAGTGACCCCGCTGGCGACCCAGCGGTGCGCCTCATCTGAAACCTGCTTCACGCGCTCAATGTAG
>RGEP01000128.1 GCA_009918225.1 Betaproteobacteria bacterium
GGGGTGCCGGGGCAGCGGAAGCGGGCCACTGGGTCCGGCGCGTGTCAGCCCCCGCAGCCGCCCAGCGTGACCTTGATTTCCTTGCGCGCAAACAGCACCTTGTTGTCCCCCGTGATGGCCACGGCATACACGTCCGATGACTGGCCCATCTTGACCCGGGTGGTGAAGCTGGCGTCTACCGCGTCGGTGACATCAAACATCGCGCACAGCATGTTGGGGTTCTTCTCGACCAAGATCATCAGCTTCTTGACCCCGGCCAGTGTGGTGGAGCAGCCCACCGGCACCACCGCGCCGTTCTCGGCAATGTCCGGACCGGTGATCGTCACATCTTTGCTCTCGGTGGGGGCCGAAGTGCCCATGGCCTTCATCAGATCGGCCATGTTCTTCGCTTCGAAAGCCGCTTTGTTCCAGTTGGCCAGGGCCGTCTGGGGCAGCAGGCCCATTCCGGCCAACATACCGGCCACTGCAGCACTGTGTTGCAGCCATTCGCGTCGGGTTTGCATCGTCGTCTTCTCCTCGGGTGATGGGTGCCACGCTTAAAGCGGGCGGCGAAATCAAAGGGGGGTCGTGGGTGTGATCAGGGGCACCGTGTTCAGCTTGCGCTCAGGGCTTCTTGGCGCCCAGGGCGATCCACTGTGCCAGCGTTTGCGTATCCTGCGCTGAGATGCCCTGCGCCGGCATCGGGATCTGCCCCCACACGCCAGCGCCGCCATTTTTGATGCGTTGGGCCAAATAGGCCATCGCTTCGGGCTTGCCTGCGTATTTTGCAGCGACATCCTTGAACGAGGGCCCCACCAGCTTGCGGTCCATCGCATGGCAGGCCATGCAGGTGTTTTTGGCCAGCAGGCCGTTGATGTCGGGCCCTGCGGCCGGGGCGGCGGGGGCGGCAGATTGTGCTGTGGCGCGGGTTGGCGGGGCGGGCAGCTTGGTGTCGGGCCCGGTGCCCGCAGGCCGAGTGGTGTCGGCGCCGCGCTGTGCGCCGACCAGCCGGTTCTGCTCGGCCAGGTTGCCATGGGCATTGCGGGCATGGTCCGGCAGGAACGAGGCAACGGACGGCTCGGTCGTGCAATTGCTCATACAGGCCACCGCCTTCACATCCAAGCGCCCGGTGCCCAGGCCTTTGCCGGGCCACAGCGCATGGTCGGTGCTCATGCCCTTGCGGTTGGGCAAGCGGTTTTGCACATCCCGGATGTTCTCGTCAGACAGGGTGAACGGGTCGGGCACGATGCCGCCCAGGTTCAGCATGAAAGCAGTGACGGCGTACACCTCGTCGACCTTGAGCGACTTGGGCGCGTTCCACGGCATGGCGCGGTTGATGTAGTCCCAAAGGGTCGATACCGTGGCCA
Source organism: Betaproteobacteria bacterium (assembly GCA_009918225.1). GTDB lineage: Bacteria > Pseudomonadota > Gammaproteobacteria > Burkholderiales > Burkholderiaceae_C > RFTU01. Next base: position 1,347 of record RGEP01000128.1, read on the forward strand.
CTTTCATCAAGGTGGTGCGGCCCGGAAATGACTCGTCGGTCAAACGGGCCACCCGTCCGGTTTCGATATCTTTGGCTGTGGTGCCGCCAATCAAGGGCGAAAACACCTCGTTGGACTCACCAAAAACCCCATGGCACGACGCACACTTGGCCTCCCAGATGTCCTGGCCCTGGGCCACGGTCCCTGCGCCTTTGGGCAAGCCCTTGAAGTCGGGGCGCACATCAATGTCCCAGGCGGCGATTTCCTTGGGCGTGGCGGGGCGGCCCAGGCCCGGCAGCACTTGCGCCGACACCGATGCAGCCGCACCGGCCAACAGCCCTACAGCAACAAAGGCGCTTCGCAAGGCGCCTGCGGTGGGACGGTCAAGAAAGCTGAACATTCTTGACCTCCCCGCTTTCCTGCACCAGCCAGCTTTGGATGGCGTTGTTGTGATAGATCGAGCGGCGGCCGCGCACTGCGCGCAGCTGGGCATAGCTGGGCTGCACATAGCCGGTTTCATCGGTGGCGCGGCTTTGCACGATGGCCGGCTTGCCATTCCAGACCCAATCGATGTTGAAGCGGGTCAAGCATTTGCTCATCACCGGCCCTTCCAACCGAGCGCTTCGCCAGTTTCGACCGCCGTCCACCGAGACGTCGACCCGTGTGACCTTGCCGCGGCCCGACCAAGCCAGGCCACTGATGTTGTAGAAGCCCTTGTCCAGCAGCACCTGACCGCCCGAGGGCGTGGTGACCACGCTCTTGCACTCCTGGATGCTGGTGTATTGACGGTGCAAGCCATTGGGCATGAGGTCGATGTAGTGGATGGCCTCGTCCTTGCTGCCATAGGGCTGGTCACCCACTTCGATGCGGCGCAGGTACTTCACCCAACTCACCCCCTGTACGCCCGGCACCACCAGGCGCAAGGGGTAACCGTTTTCCGGCCGCAGCATTTCGCCGTTCTGCCCATAGGCCACGAAGACTTCGCCGCTTTCAACCAGCTCCATCGGCACCGTGCGCGTCATGGACGAGCCATCAGCGCCCTCGGCCAGCACATAGCGGGCCTTTTTGTAGTCCACCCCGCACTGGTCGAGCAGCAGTTTGAGCGGCACGCCGGTGAATTCACTGCAGGACAGCATGCCGTGGCTGTACTGCACCGTCGGCACGGCCACGTTGCCCCACTCCATGCCGGTGTTGGCCCCACATTCAATGAAGTGAAACCGGCTGACGCTGGGCATGCGCATCACCTCGTCCATGGTGAAGACCTTGGGGGTCTTCATCAGGGAGGGATCAGACCCGTTGAGCATCAGACGGTGTTTGGAAGGGTCGATGTCCCACCAGCCCTGGTGGTGACGCTCGAAGTGCAGACCGCTGGGGGTGACGATGCCAAATAGGCTTTGGAGCGGCGCAAAACTGACACTGGCTTGGTTGGTTTGGGTCAAGCCCGGACTTTGGCGGCGCTGCACGTTTTGTTCGTACTGAGACGGCTTGCCGTAACCGTCTGTGACCACGGGCATGCCCAGCCCCGTGGTGTGCGCCGGAAGGTTGAGGATGTGGGGGTCCCCGCCCTCAGGCGGCACGGGATTGGAGGCGGCCACAACGCTGGAGGTGCCCGCTGCGGTGGCGGCGGCAGCAAAGGCCTGCCGAATGAAGGTGCGGCGGCCCGCCTTGGCCTCTGAAAACACCTGGCGTATGCCATCGGGTGTCATGAAGTTTTCGGGCGCCTTCACCAGACGCCCCGTCTCGTGCAGGACGCCAGTGGATGGCCCCAGGGCAGCTGAATTCGACACGTTTTCTCCTCGACGCCGTTTTATATTTGCTTATGCTTATATATTGGGATTTTGCTTGAATTCCCTGCCAGCAACATCGTGGTTTACCCTGGAGCCGGCCGATTCAGACGGCATTGAGCGGGATCTTGAGGTACCGCACACCGTTGCCTTCGGCCGGGGGGAGCTCACCGGCCCGGATGTTGACCTGCACCGAGGGCATGATGAGCACCGGCATGTCCAGGGTAGCGTCGCGCGCGGTGCGCATCTTGACGAATGCCTCCTCGCTGACGCCGTCGTGCACATGGATGTTGCGCCGGCGCTGCTCGGCCACCGTGGTTTCCCAGCTCGCCGCCCGCGGCTGGCCGTCCACCAGCGGGGGATAGTCATGGCACATGAACAGCCGGGTCTGTGGCGGCAGAGACAAGAGCTTGCGCACCGAGCGGTACAGGGCATGCGCATTGCCGCCTGGGAAGTCACAGCGCGCCGTGCCCACATCCGGCATGAAGAGCGTGTCGCCCACAAAGACCGCGTCGCCGACGGCGTACGCCACACAAGCCGGCGTGTGGCCGGGCACCGACATCACACGGGCCTGCAGATCACCGATGGTGAACGCCTCCTCATCTCGGAACAGGTGATCGAACTGGCTGCCATCGGTCTTGAATTCGGGCTCCAGGTTGAACAGCCCCTTGAACACCTTCTGCACGCCGTCAATACCGGCACCGATGCCGATGCGGCCACCCAGGTGCTGGCGCAGGTAGGGCGCTGCGGAGAGGTGGTCGGCATGTGCATGCGTCTCGAGAATCCACTGCACCCGCAGTCCCTGGGCATTCACGAAGGCCATGACCTCATCTGCGCCGCGGGTGCTGGTGCGTCCACTCTTGTGGTCGTAGTTCAGCACCGAGTCGATGATGGCCGCGTGGCCTCCGACACGGTCGTACACCACATAGGTGACGGTCCAGGTGGGTGCATCGAAGAAGGCTTGAACCTGGGGATTGAGCTTCGAGGTCATGAGGGGCTCCGGTCCTTTACATCACTGATTGCTGATTTATCAGTATATTGCAAAACAATCTATTGTTCAATATAATGATGACGCGCCCTGACTCAAGCCCTTGCACCAACCGCCCATGAACGCCCTTGCCCACCCTGCCGAACTGGACCTGGCGGTGCTGCGCCATTCAGCCGATCGCGCGTGCCGCCTGCTCAAGACACTGTCCAACCCCGACCGCCTGCTCTTGCTGTGTCAACTCACACAGGGCGAGAAAACGGTGGGCGAGTTGGAGTCCCTGGTCGGCATCGGCCAACCCACCTTGTCTCAACAACTGGGTGTGCTGCGCGAGGAAGGCTTGGTGAGCACGCGGCGCGAAGGCAAACACATCCATTACCAGGTCGTCAGCTCGCAGGCGCTGGCGGTTATGGGCGTGCTCTACACCCAATTCTGTGCACCTTCAACGGAGACCCTGTCATGCTGATCGACTGGAACCATTTCACCCCCGCCCTCTCGCTGGCCGGCGGCATCTTGCTGGGCCTGGCCTCGGCCCTGTTCATCTTGGTCAACGGCCGCATCCTGGGCATCAGCGGCATCGTGGGCGGCCTGTTCAGCCCCAAGGCGGGCGACGTGGCTTGGCGCGTGGCCTTCGTGCTGGGCCTGATGGCTGCGCCGCTGTTGTACGCGGGCCTGCGCGGGCCCTGGGAAGTCCGCATCGAGGCTGGCTGGGGCACCGTGGTGGCCGCAGGCCTGCTGGTGGGGATCGGCACCCGCTTTGCGTCGGGTTGCACCAGTGGGCATGGGGTGTGCGGCCTTTCGCGCCTGTCTCCGCGCTCGTTGGTGGCCACGTTGAGCTTCATGGCCGCTGGATTTTTGGTCGTCTACCTCGTCCGGCACGCTTTGGGCTGATCACGCCTTACCAGCGGCACAGGCCGGGCACGCAGGTGCGGGCAGCCCACCTTGATCGGGCGCCCTCAACGTATCGCTTACCCTCCACCTTGGAATCCTCTCGCATGAAACGCATACTCGAACACGGCCTGTCCGAATTCCTCATCGGCCTGCTTTTCGGTTTCGGCCTCATCCTCTCGGGCATGACCGACCCTGGCAAGGTCATCGGCTTTCTCGACCTCTTCGGCACCTGGGACCCATCCCTGGCCTTTGTGATGGGGGGTGCCATTGCCGTTGGCGCGGTGGCCTTTGCAGTGGCCAAGAAGCGAACCGCGAACTTCCTGGGCGGAGCCATGCGGCTGCCCACGTCCCACGACATCAACGCGCGTCTGGTGGTGGGCAGCCTGCTGTTCGGTGCCGGCTGGGGCTTGGCGGGCTTTTGCCCAGGCCCAGCCCTGGTTTCGCTGGGTGCTGGCCAGGACAAGGCCGTGGTGTTTGTGCTGGCCATGCTGCTGGGCATGCTGGTGTTTGAGTGGCTGGAGCGAGCCAGGGCCAAGGCCGCTGCGTCGGTGGCCTGATCACAGGCTCAGCTGGTGGCATTGAACAGCACCCCAT
>RGEP01000129.1 GCA_009918225.1 Betaproteobacteria bacterium
GTGTAGGTGGCGCCCGCCAGCTGGGGGCGGATGTGAGCCAAGGCCGGCTCGAGCTTGACGGCCTCGTCGGCGCTGATGACGCGACGGTCGCAGCCCAAGGCGCGCATCTGTGCGGCCGGGGCTTCTGCACCCTCGAATTCCTTGGGGTTGGTGTAGAAGTGCAGGATGCCTTGGGTGCGCTGGTCGTATTGGATGCCGCGCTCGGCGCGCAGTTGCTGCAGGGTGTCGCGGCTGTAGGTGCCCAGGCGCACGATCTGCTCGATGTTGTGGCGCGTGCGCGCGGGGGTGCACTCGCGCATGAACTGCAGGCCCCACATCCACTGGCGCATGTCTGCACGGATGCGGAACAGCAGCGGGGCATCTTCCTGGCCCAACCACTTGAGCACCTTCAGCGGTGCGCTGGGATTGGCCCAGGGCTCGGCATGGCTCACCGAGATCTGGCCGCCGTTGGCAAAACTGGTTTCGGCCGCCGGCGAGGCCTGGCGGTCAATGACGGTCACGTCATGGCCCTGCTGGCGCAGGAAATAGGCCGAGGTGACGCCGAGCAGGCCGGCTCCGAGGACGATGACTTTCATGGGGTTTCCTTTCGGATGGCGGATCGGTTGAAGCAGCTGAGCGCGGGCATCACGCTGCCAAGAAGCGGCGGGCCAACAGCACCCAGTAGGCGCTGCCGGTGGCGATGTTGTCGTCGTTGAAGTCGTAGGCCGGGTTGTGCACCATGCAGCTGCCCGCGCCGTCACCGTTGCCGATCAGCAAATAGCTGCCCGGCACCTTCTGCAGCATGAAGGCGAAATCTTCGCTGCCGGTGAGCGCCGGGGCCTGCTCGTTCACACGCTCGGCGCCCACCAGCTCGCGGGCCACGCCGCGCGCAAACTCGGTGGGCTGTGCGGCGTTGACAAGCACCGCATAGCCGGGCCGCCAATCGACCTCGGCCTTTACGCCAAAGCTTTCGGCCTGCGCGGCGGCCAGGGTGTGGATGCGCTGGCGCAACAACTCGCGCACCGATGGGTCCAGGGCGCGCACGCTGAGCTCGAGCTTGGCGCTGCCGGGAATCACGTTGTTGGCCTGCCCGGCCTGGAAGGACCCCACGGTGACCACGGCCGTTTGCTGCGGGTCCACGTTTCGGCTGACCACGGTCTGCAGGGCCATCACCAGGCTGGCGGCGGCCACCAACGGGTCGCTGGACTTGTGCGGCATGGCGCCATGCCCACCGTTGCCGCGCACCGTGATGGTGGCGTAATCGCTGGAGGCCATCATCGGGCCTTCGCGCAGCCACAAATGGCCCTGGGGCACGCCGGGCATGTTGTGCATGGCGAAGATGGCGTCGCAGGGAAAGCGCTCGAAGAGGCCGTCCTCCATCATCTTGAGTGCACCACCGCCACCTTCTTCAGCGGGTTGGAAGATCAGGTGCAGGGTGCCGTCAAAGCCAGCGGTTTCGGCCAGATGCTGGGCCGCACCCAACAGCATGGCGGTGTGGCCATCGTGGCCGCAGGCGTGCATCAGGCCGGGCCGCGTGCTGCTCCAGGGGCGGCCGGTTTCCTCAGCAATGGGCAAGGCGTCCATGTCGGCACGGATGCCCAGCGACTTGCCCGAGGTGCCCCGCTTGAGCGTGCCCACCACACCGGTGCCACCCAATCCGCGGGTGACGGTGTAGCCCCAATCCTGAAGCTTGCGCGCCACCATTTCGGAGGTGCGGTGCTCGTCAAAGGCCAGTTCGGGAAACCGGTGGATCTCCCGCCGCAAGGCGGTAAAGGCCTCGGCCTTGGGGCGCAGTTCTTCCAGGACGCTGGTCATGGGTGGCTCCGGCTCGGCGTTTCGCGAGTGAGGTGGGCGGCGTGGGCCGTGGGCGGTTTCAGGCGGCCTTGGGATGGCTGCGCCCACACCCGGCGCTACGCGCACCGGGCGGGTGGGCAACAGCCCCAGGAAAGGCCCGCTTACTGGGCTTCGAGCTTGATGGACCGGGCGATGGCGCGGAAGCGGGCCGTTTGCGCGGCGTACTCCTTGTCGGCCTCGGCCAGGCTGAGCATGGTGGGGATGCTGCCGCCGATCTTGGTCAGACCCGCCTTGGCTTCGCCGTCGCCCATCACGCTGGTCAGGGCCTTGTTCAGCTGCTGAACCACGGCCTCGGGCGTGTCCTTGCGCACGAAGTAACCGGTCCAGGTGTTGAAGGCGAAATCCTTGATGGACTTGCTGTCGTTGATGCTGGGGTACTTGGCCAGGAACGGGGCTTCGACCTTGCCCGACGGTGCCAGGGTGGCCAGCACCTTCAGGCGGCCCGCATCGGCCAAACCAATGGTTTGCTCGCCCACCACCAGGAAGGACACGTCCACAGCATTGCCGCCCATGTCCTGCAGCAGCGGCGCCATGCCCTTGTAGGGGATGTGGACCATCTCAGCGCCGATCTTCTGCGCGAAGTGCGCCCCCAGGACGTGATAGAGCGAGCCCACGCCCACGCTGCCGTAGGTCAGGGGCTTGCCGGCGGCCGAGGACTTCTTGGCCAGTTCGACCAATTCATCCACGGTGTTCACGTTCAGGCCGGGGCGGGCCAGAACGGCCAGCGGCCAGGTGCCGATCATTTGCACGAAGCGGAAGTCTTCGGCCTTGTACTTCACGGCCTGCAGCGCCAGCGGTGCCAGGATCAACTCGTTGGGCGAGCCTTGGTACAGGAACTGGCCGTCGGCCGGAGCACCCAGCACCTTCTGGGCGCCCAGGGCACCGCCCACGCCGCCGAGGTTTTCCACGATCACCATCTGGTTGAGGGCCCTGCCCAGGGGACGCTCGACGATGCGGGCGATGGCGTCGGACAGGCCGCCCGCCGGGTACGGCACCATGAGGTTCATGGTCTTGTTGGATTGGGCCTGGGCCAGGCCACCAGCGCACAACAAGGCGGCGGCAGCGGTCAGGGCGAAGATGCGGCGGGTGGCTTGGGTCATGGGGGTCTCCTGCACAGGGGTGGTTCGAACGGGAACTGGGGGTCGGCGCTGGGCGCTTTCCGGTGGGCATCGCGGCCTCTTGAGCGTGAATGTAGAAATGGGCAAGCTTTGCGTCCAATGCATTGTTAAATCAGTTACGATGCATTGAACTCATAGGTTGAAGCTCGAAGGGAGCAGGCTGATGACGCTGGTGCAACTCAAGCATTTCGTGGCGCTGGCCGAGGCCGGGTCCTTCAGCAAAGCCGCCACCCGGGTGTTCCTGACCCAACCGGCCCTCAGCCGCAGCATCCAATCTCTGGAAGACGAATGGGGGGCGAGCCTCTTTGACCGGGTGGGCCGGCGCATTGAACTGACGCCCTACGGCGTGGAGATGCTGCCACGGGCCCGGCGGCTGCTGTCCGATGCGCAGGAGCTGCAACGCACCGGGCGCGAATTCACTTCGGCCGAAGCGGGTGCACTGCGCATTGGATTGGGCTCGGGGCCAGGCGCCATGCTGATGTCGGCCCTGTTGCTGACCATGGCCCGTGAGCACCCCCAACTGCACCTGGACATCGCCCGCAGCGGCACCGAGCTGCTGGTGCAGGCCCTGCGCGAACGCCGGCTCGACGCCCTGGTGGTGGACGCGCGCTCCTTGCGGCCGGCCAGCGACCTCAAGGCCGAGTTTCACCATGAGATGCGTGGGGCTTATATGGTGCGGCGCGGCCATCCGCTGGCCAAGCGCATGGCCGGTGGACGCGCCTTGGGCTTTCATGAACTCGCGCCCTACCCGATTGCCTCCACGCCCTTGAGCGACGAAGTGGCGCGGATCATGGTGGAGCGTTACGGGCCCCAGGCCAATCCGAGCGAATGCGTGACGCTGCGCTGCGAAGAAATCTCCAGCTTGGTGGACGTGGTGGAGCACAGCGACGCGGTGCTGGTGGCCATTCGCCAGGCCGCGCCCAAGCTGGTGGAACTGCGGCTGCGTCCCGCGCTGCAGGCCACGGCACGCTTCGGCCTGGTGACCCTGGCCGAGCGCAGCGAGCACCCAGCCCTGGCGGTGGTGCGCCGCGTGATGCACGAACGGCTTCGCGACCCGCCGCCGGTGGAGCAATAGGTCGGCAATAGGCCGCTGCGCCCCCGGAGGAACCCCCGGTGCCAGGGACATTGCAGATCCTCCACAATGCCGCCTCTTGCGAAACCTACAGGAGACCACCTTGCGTTCGAACCTTCGACGGTCTGTGTTCACAGCTCTGGCTGCCGCAGCGCTTGCAATCCCCTGCGCCAGCAGCTGGGCTCAGTCCTGGCCCAACAAACCGGTCACCATCGTGGTGCCCTTCCCGCCCGGCGGTGGCACCGATGCCTTCGCGCGGCCGCTGTTCGCGGCGATGACGAAGAACTCCGGCAAGCAATTCCTCATCGACAACAAGGGTGGCGCCGGCGGCACCCTGGGTGCCGGCATCGCCTCGCGCGCGGCACCGGACGGCTACACCTTCTTCATGGGCGCGGTGCACCACGCGATTGCGCCCTCGATGTATCCCAAGCTCGACTACAACATCGAAACCGACTTCGTGCCCGTGGGCCTGGTGTCCAGCGTGCCGCAAGTGGTGGTGGTGAACCCGGCCAAGGTGCAGGCCAACACCCTGCCCGAGTTCCTGGCCTTTGTGCGCGCCAACCCGGGCAAGCTGAACTATGGCTCGGCGGGCAACGGCACCTCGCACCACCTGGCCGGTGAACTCTTCAAGCTGCAGAGCAAGACCTTCATCACCCACATTCCCTACCGCGGTGCCGGCCCGGCCCTGCAAGACCTGATTGCCGGCCAGGTGGACGTGATGTTTGACGGCCTGGGCTCCAGCGCCGCGCACATCAAGGGCGGTCGTATCAAGGCCCTGGCCGTGGCCTCGGACAAAGCAGCCCCGGGCTTTCCGAACGTGCCCACGGCCAAGGATGGCGGCATGGCGCAGTACCAGGTGGCCACGTGGTACGGCATTTGGGCACCCAAGGGCACACCAGCCGATGTGATCGCCGCGATGCAGGCCGAAATGCGCAAGGCACTGGAATCGGCCGAACTGCGCAACACCTGGACCGGTTTGGGCACCGAGACCCCGAACCTGTACGGTGAGGCCTTTGGCCGCTTTGTGTCGGGTGAGGTCAAGCGCTGGGCCGAGGTGGTCAAGGCCTCGGGGGCCAAGCTGGACTGAGTGAGGCCTGGGCTGCTGCGCTGCCCAAGGGGCGGCCAGCGCCCATCCAGCAGACACAGGATGACCATGCCGAACCACAACCTCTACGCCGCACTGCGGGCAGGCTTTCCGGATGACCTGAACGCCGTGGCGGTGGAAACCGCCGACGCACCGGTAGGCCAGGATTTCGCGCCGCTGTACTACACCTGGGGCGACCTGGACCGTGCCAGCGCGCGCATCGCCAACCTGCTGGGGTTCCTGGAACTGCCGCCGCAGTCGCGCATCGCGGTGCAGGTGGACAAGAGCGTTGAAAACCTCATCCTGTACCTGGCGGTGCTGCGCGCCGGCCATGTGTACCTGCCGCTGAACAACGCCTACCAAGCAGCCGAGATCGAATACTTCATCGGCAATGCAGAACCGGCGGTGGTGGTGTGCTCGCCCAAGAACTTTGGCTGGATCAGC
>RGEP01000130.1 GCA_009918225.1 Betaproteobacteria bacterium
GAACAACGGCAGGCAAACCGGGGCCGCAGCGGTTCGAAGTGGCGCACATCTTCTTCCCAGAACAGGCGGCGCAAGATGGTCTCGGCATCCAGGCCCAGCAGTTCCTCTTTGGTCAGCGTGGCCGCCAGGTGCGCCAGGCGATTGAAGTCTTCGGACTGGCCAATCGCATCCTCGTCCCGTTTCCAGTTTGACCCGCCCAAATTGCCTTCACCGCCCACCGGTAGGCGTTGAATCAGCAGACCTGCAGCCACGTGGTCGTTGGCTGCCAGGACCAGACGCGTGTCCAGTTGCTCGGACTGCAGCATGTAGTGCTCCAAGACCTCGGAGAGGTTCTGCAGCGGCTCACGCTGGTCACCGTGCAGCGGCACCACGCCTTGATAGGGTTGTTGGCCGGGTAAGCGGTCTTTGGGGTCCAAGGTAATGGCGCAACGCCCTTGGCCATGCACATTGAGCAGGGCCTCCAAGCGCGCGCCTTCGGAAACGGGGCCTTGTACTGTGGCCGTGGCCCGAAAACTCAGGTCGGGCTGCACTTCGGCCACCGCCAAGCGCACCGGCCCATCGCCTTGCATCTGCAAGATGAGGGCGCCGTTGAACTTGATGTTCGACTGCATCAACACCCCAGCAGCGGCCATCTCCCCAAGCAGGCCACGCACCGGCTCTGGATAGGCGCCCGACTCGGCCTGCCCGCGGCGCTTCAGCAGGTCTTGCCAGGACTCGGTCAAGCGGACCAACATTCCGCGCACCGGCAGGCCCTCGAACAGGAATTTGCGCAACTCGCTCATGCGATGATTCTAGGGATGGACATGCGCGAGCGTGCGCTGCAGGCCTTGTTGCAGCGTGAACCCGATGAAAAGGCGGCGGCCGTCACGGCCCTGCACGAAGCCTGGCTGGCCCACGCCTTGGAGCTCAGGCCTGAGGCGCAGCTGCGAGAACCCCTGGACGCGCACGGCCGCAGTGCCCTGCCCGGCCGCCCAGACCGCCCCCTTCTGGTCTTGCCTCGCGACCTGCCCCCGCGTTCACCGCAAACGGCTGAAGGCCATGCCGCCCTGATCCATGCAGTGGCGCACATCGAATTCAACGCCATCAACCTGGCCCTGGATGCGGTCTGGCGATTTTCAGGACTGCCGGCAGACTTCTATGGCGATTGGCTGCGCGTGGCCCGTGAAGAAGCCCTGCATTTCAGCCTCTTGCAGGCACACCTGCGCACCCTGGGCCATGCATACGGAGACTTTGAAGCCCATGACGGGCTTTGGATGATGACGGCCCGAACATCCGAGGACGTGCTGGCCCGCATGGCCTTGGTGCCACGGCTGTTGGAGGCGCGGGGGCTGGACGCCACACCCCCCATGCAGGCGCGCTTGGCGCGAGCGGGCGACCACCGGGCGGTGGAAATCCTGACGCTCATCCTGCGCGATGAGGTGGGCCATGTCGAGGTCGGCAACCGCTGGTATCGCCATCTGTGCGCACAACGGGGTCTGGACCCCCTGATGCACTTCAGGTCATTGGCCGCTCAACACGGTGCACCGCGCCTGAAACCGCCCTTCAACCTGGAGGCCCGCCGCCGAGCCGGCTTCGAAGAGGCCGAGCTCGACGAGTTGCACCGGCTGTCCTAGAGGCGTGATGCCACCTCGGGGCGCAGGCCACAGGCCCACTGGGCTGGCGGCCTAGCCGCGCGGATGATGCTGTTGATGCAGCTGGCGCAGGCGCTCGCGGGCCACGTGGGTGTAGATGGTCGTGGTGGAGATGTCTGCATGGCCCAGCAGCATTTGCACCACCCGCAGGTCTGCGCCATGGTTCAGCAAGTGGGTGGCAAAGGCGTGGCGCAGGGTGTGCGGAGACAGCGGCACCTGAACGCCGGCCTTCAAGGCGTGCTGCTTGACCAAGGTCCAGAACATTTGACGCGTCATCGGACCGCCGCGCGCGGTGACAAACAGCGCCTCGGTGGGCTGGCCCTTCAGGATCAAGGGCCGAGCTTCCTCCAGGTAACGCAAGATCCAGCGCCGTGCCTCGTCGCCAAAGGGCACCAGGCGTTCGCGAGCACCCTTGCCCATCACCTTCAACACGCCGTCCTGCAGGCCCAGCTGAACCGTTTTCAGGCCCACCAATTCCGTCACCCGCAGCCCGCTGGCATACATCAGCTCCAGCATCGCGCGGTCGCGCAGACCCAGGGGCTGGGCCAAATCTGGCGCGTCCAACAGCGCCTGCACTTGGGGCTCGCTCAAGGTCTTGGGCACGCGAAGCGCCTGTCGGCTGCTGCCCATCTTCAAAGTCGGGTCCTGGGCGATCAGGTGTTCCCGCAAGGCCCAGCGGAAAAAGCGCTTGAAAACGGTGGTACGCCGGTTCACCGTGGCGGCGCGAGACCCGGCGTGGCGGGCCGCCATGTAGGCGAGCAATTGTGATTCCGTGGTGCTCAGAATGCCCACCCCTGCAGGGTGGGCCTCATGCCACCACAGGGCGTACAGCTGCAAGTCGCGCCGGTACGCCGCCAGTGTCAAGGGGCTCAGACCGTCTTCCAGCCAAAGCGCATCGAGAAAGCGGTCCAGGGCATTGGCAGAAGCCGGCGGGGTGCCCCGCCGTGCTTCAGCGCTGGCCTCAGTCGAGCTTGAGCTTTTGCTCGGCGACCACTTTCTTGTAGACATCGAACTCGGCCTTGATCTGGTCGGCGAATTGGGCGGGGGTGTTGCCGATGATCAGAGAGCCGGTGTCTTCGATGCGCTTGCGCACCGACGGGTCTTCCAACACCTTGCGTACCGCGGCGTTCACCTTGTCCACCACCTCTTTGGGCATGCCCTTGGGTCCCAGGATGCCGTAGTAGGCCATGCGGTTGACCGGCTCCAGGCCGACTTCCTTGAAAGTCGGCACATTGGGCAGTTGGGCCAGTCGCTGGGGAGCGGCCACCACCATCGGCACCAGGCGGTTGTCCTTGATGAAGGGCAAGGCCGAGGGCATGTTGTCGAAGATCATCGGCACCTGGCCCGCCACGGTGTCGTTCAACGCAGGGCCTGCGCCGCGATAGGGGATGTGCAGCACAAAGGTGTTGGACAGGCTCTTGTAGAGCTCCATCTGCAGGTGGCCGATGCCGCCCGTTCCTGAACTGGCGTAGCTGTACTTGCCCGGAGACTTCTTCAGCTCGGCCAGGAAGCCTGCGTAATCGCGTGCCGGAAAGCTTGGATGCACGGCGATCACATTGGGCGTGGCCGCAATGTTGATGACCGGTGTGAAGTCGCCAATGGGGTCGTAGCCGATACGGGCATTGATGGCCGGGTTGGCTGCCGTGGTCGACACCGTCGCCATGCCCAAGACATGGCCATCAGCCGGTGCACGAACGACCTCGAGTGCTCCCACCGATCCGCCGCCACCGGCGCGGTTTTCCACCACCACATTGCCCCCAAGGGCTGCACCGAGCTTTTCAGCCACGATGCGGGCCACGATGTCGGTGGTGCCGCCCGGCGCAAATGGCACGATCAAGCGCACCGGCTTGCTCGGATAGGCCGCCTGCGCCCAGGAGGCTGCCGGTGCGGCAGTCAAGGCCGCCAGCGCTGCCAGGGACAAAAGCTTGAGGGTGTGACGCTTCATGCGAGAGGCTCCAAAAATGCGAATCGCGGGATTATGGTGGCCGCCTGCGAAGTCCCCAACCGCAAGCCCCCTAGCCCATCGGGGGCTCGACAGGGCACCCTAGGGGTCGCCCTAATGATCACCTGCATGATCGCCTTGATGACCGACCCCGGCGATCGCCCGCGGGGCAGCGCCCTCAACCGCCCTGAGCCAAGGCCCATTCGATGTGCTCCCGAACCAGGGGCGCGGCGGTGGGGTGCGCGGCCTCAAGCGCAGCGCGTGCGGCAGCCACCCACGCCGAAGAAGGTGCCGACGCAGCCGCGGACGTGGTGGGGTCCAGGGGCTCAGCGGCGCTTCTCAATCCATTGCCCAGGGCCACAGCCAGGTTGCGGCGCCAACGTTCGTAGCCGATACGCCGTATGGCGCTGCCCTCGGTGTGGCGCAGGAAGTCGGATTCGCTCCAGGCCCACAGCGCCAACAGGTCGGGATCGCGCAAGGCAGGCCGCTCCCGAAAGTCGGGGATGGCGCTGCGCTGCGCATACTTGTTCCAGGGACACACCAATTGGCAGTCGTCGCACCCATAGATGCGGTTGCCCATCAGCGGCCGCAGTTCGAGCTCGATCGGCCCGGGATGCTCGATGGTGAGGTAGCTGATGCACCGCCTTGCGTCCAAACGGTAGGGCGCGACGATGGCACCGGTGGGGCAGGCTTGCAGGCAGGCGCTGCACTGTCCGCAGTGCTCACTGATCGCAGGCGTCAAGGGCAAGGGCAGGTCGACGAAGAGCTCGCCCAGGAAGAACATCGAGCCCCCTGCTCGATTCAGGAGCAGGGTGTGCTTGCCCCGCCAGCCCAGACCGCTTCGCTGGGCCAACTCCACCTCAGCCACCGGGGCCGAATCGGTGAAGGCCCGGTGTCCAAATGGCCCAATGCGCGCCTGCAGGCCTTCGGCCAAGCGGGCCAGCCGATGACGCAAGACCTTGTGGTAGTCGCGCCCTCGAGCATAGACCGACACCGTGGCTTGCTCGCCGCGGGCCAGCCGCTCCCACTCCATCTGGCGCCAGTCAGTATCGGGTTCGGCATCAGCCCCAGCCTCAGCGATGTAGCCTGGCAGGTAGTCCATGCGGGCCGTGACCACCCGAACCGTTCCGGGCACCAGCTCAGCGGGGCGCATACGCTTGAGGCCGTGCTCAGCCATGTAGCCCATCGCACCAGCAAACCCGGCCTCCAACCAAGCCAAAAAGCCGGGCTCGGCGCTGGACAGGTCCACATCGGACACGCCGATCTGTGAGAATCCGAGCGCACGCGCATCGGCCTGCAGTTGAGACCAAATGGCCTGTGGCTGCAGCCGGGCTTGCTCACCTTGCGAGGGAGGGCCGCCGCTGCTTGAACCCTGTGGTGCTCTGTGACGCATAGCCTGATTCTAGAAACCGCCACCCTGCAATGGGCTGAGGAGGCCGCCTGCGCTCAAGCAGCAGTGGCCTTGGCCAGCGCCAGCCCCCATGACGCGGTGCTGACCTTGGAAGGCGAATTGGGTGCTGGCAAGACCACCTTCGTTCGCTATCTGCTGCAGGCCCTGGGTGTGAAGGGACGGGTCAAGAGCCCGACCTATGCGGTGATGGAGTCCTATGACCTGGGGTATCCGGTGTCGCACTTCGACTTCTACCGCTTCAACGACCCGCAGGAGTGGGAAGAGGCGGGCTTTCGGGATGTCTTCGCCCACCCGGGACTCAAGGTCTGCGAGTGGCCTCAGAAGGTTCGTGGCCTGATGCCCACAGCCGATCTGGCTCTGGTGCTGCGTGTGCAAGCCCAGGGCACTCGACAGGTTCTGGTGCACGCCTGCAGCCCTGAAGGGCTGCGCTTGCTTCGCTCGCTGAAGCCCGCATGAGCGCCCGCTCGATTCGCCCCAACACAC
>RGEP01000014.1 GCA_009918225.1 Betaproteobacteria bacterium
TGGCAAATCGGCGCCGCTTATGACCTGAAGACGGTCAAGCTGTTTGCACAGGTGGGCAAGGTGGACAACATCACCTTCAAGACCAACTACGACCACATGGGCGTGGGCGCCTCGGTGCCGATGGGCCCCAACGGCAAGATCCTGGCGCAGTACAGCTCCATGGAGCCCAGCAATGCCAAGGCCAGCAAGACCACCTCACTGGCCTACGACCACTTCCTGAGCAAGCGCACCGACCTGTACGCCGTGTTCATGAACGAGCAGGTGCCCGGCCGCTCGACCGGTACCACCTACGGTGTGGGCATCCGCCACCGCTTCTGATCCGCACAGGACCTGAAAGCAAAACGCCCCGCGGTTGCGGGGCGTTTTTTTATTCTCAGAACTTGCGCAAGCTGGCAAGCACCGACCGTCTTGGTAGGCGCAATTGGATTCGAACCAACGACCCCCACCATGTCAAGGTGGTGCTCTAACCAACTGAGCTATGCGCCTGAAGCCCGCGAGTATAGCTTATCGACGCCGCGCAGCCCGCACCCCGGAGACCTGCATCAGGCCCTGAAGCACGGTCGGCAGCCGCTGCGTTGAGCCCATCTCCACGGTAAAGGTCATGTGGGCACTCGGGCCCGAGCGGTCTCGCAGGGATTGGGTCTTCACCCCCGTCACGTTGATCTTTTCGCGGGCGAAGACTTCGCTGATGTCGCGAAGCAGGCCTGATCGGTCGGCGGCCTCCACCTGTACGTCCAAGGGATACACACTGCCGTCCTTGGGCGTGCCCCACTCCACTTCAATGCGCCGCTCGGCCTGATGGGCCATGAGCTGTGCCAAGCTGCTGCAGTCGCGCCGGTGTATGGCCACGCCACGCCCACGGGTGACAAAGCCGGCGATGGCGTCCGGCGGGGCGGGTCGGCAGCACCGGGCCAGGTGGGTCAACAAGGAGTCCACCCCCACGACCAGCACGCCCGAGCCCGCCGCCTCAGCCTTGGAGCGCTTGACCACCAAGCCCTCATCGTCGTGCTTGGCCGGTGCAGCCGGTCGCAGCAGCTGCTCGATGTTGCGCAAGGAGTACTCGTCCTTGCCCACCACCTCAAAGAGCTCGTTAGCGGCTTTGAAACCCAACTGGGCTGCCAGCTCCTCAAACTTCAAGGCGGTGCGGCCCTCACGCTGCAACAGACGCTCCACCGCCTCGCGCCCGCGCGCAACGGTCTGGGCCTGCTCCAGGGCATTGAACCAAGCGCGCACCTTGGCCCGAGAACGGGGACTGGCCAGGTAGCGCAGCTCCGGGTTGAGCCAATCCATGGAAGGCCCACCGTCTTTGGCGCTCACCACCTCAACGGTTTGGCCCGTTTGCAGCGGTGTGTTGAGGGGCACCATGGCCCCATCAACCCGCGCGCCACGGCACCGGTGGCCCAGGTTGGTGTGCAAGGCGTAGGCAAAGTCCACGGCGGTGCCGCCAGCCGGAAGGTCAACGATCGCCGCTTGGGGCGTGAACACATAGACACGGTCTTCAAAGCCGGGGGCGGCTTGGTCCACCGCTTCGCGTTCCCAGGCCAGCAGTTGTTGCAGCACCGCCTTGCGAGCCTGCGCCACGCGGTCCTCGAAGGCCCCCGCAGCCGACACGCCGGCATAGCCCTGTCGGCCCGCTTCCTTGTAGGCCCAGTGCGCCGCGACGCCGAACTCGGCATGCTCATGCATGGCCCGGGTTCGAATCTGGATCTCCACCGCCCGCCCCGACTCATCGAGCACCACGGTGTGCAGGCTCTGGTATCCATTGGCTTTGGGCTTGGCGATGTAGTCGTCAAACTCACCGTCGACCGGTGTGAAGCGTTCATGAACGCGCGCCAGCACCGCATAGCACTGCGGGATGTCGTGCACGACCACCCGCATCGCCCGCACATCCATCACCTGGCTGAAATCCAGCTGCTTGCCCTGCATCTTGCGCCAGATGCTGTAAAGGTGTTTGGGCCTGCCCTGCACTTCGGCCTGCACCGGAAGATCGTTGAGCAAGGCGCGCAAGCGCTGGGCAAAGGCCTGCACCCCTGCCTCACGCTCCACCCGCTTCTCATCGAGCAAGCGGGCCACGGTGTGATAGTCGGCGGGGTACAGAAAGCGGAAGGAAAAGTCTTCCAGCTCCCACTTGATTTGCCAGATGCCCAGTCGATTGGCCAGCGGCGCAAACACCTCCAGCGATTCGCGCGCCAGTGCGGCGGGGCAATCGCGTTTGGCGGCTGCGTGCCAGCGCAAGGTTTGCAAGCGAGAGGCCAGCCGCAGCAGCACCACGCGCAAGTCGCGCGAGAAGGCCAAGAGCATCTTGCGCACCCGCTCGGTTTGCTGTGCGCGGTCGTCGGCACCGACCTGTGCGGTCCGGGCCGCGCGCTGGATCTGAACGAGCTTGCGCGTATGCGCCACCATCGCCCCATGGCTCGCACCGAAAGCCCGGGCAATCACCTCATCGGGCTTCTGGATGAAATCGGCGGCGTAGACCAAATACGCCGCAGCCTGCAGGCTCTGAGCAGCCCCCAGAGTGGCCAAGATATCGGCCACGCCCTGCGCATGTCCCCACGCGTCCTCGCCGGTATCCAGCAGTCGGCCCTCCAGCAGGGGCTGCGCGAACAGCTGGGCCCGCTGCACATCGGTCATCATGGCCTGGCCCACCGGGTCAGCCTGGACCTCGGCCTGCTGCTGCAAATCAGCCAGGGCCATGATGGGCAATGCGGGCAATGCGGCGGGGACTGGGGCTGAATCCCCACGGGTGTGTGTCATCGCATCAGGCCAGCAAGAACTGGCACACCGCTTCAACTTGATCCGGCGCCACCAAGGTTGGGGCATGCCCCACGCCGTCGAAGACCCGAACCTGCAACTCAGGGCCACGCCTTGACATGTCCTCTAGGGTCTCAGGGGTTAAGAGATCGCTCAGGGCTCCGCGCAGCACCAAGGTGGGCGCCTGGATTCGGTCCCAGGCCTGCCACAACTGTGCCTGCCCCGCGGCCACCAGCTCGGGATCGAGTTGCTTGAAGGGTTCGGCAATGCCGGGGTCGTAGCGCAAAGCCCATCGTCCGTCCGCTTCCTGGTGCAGCTGTGGTCGCGTCAGGGCATGCCAC
Source organism: Betaproteobacteria bacterium (assembly GCA_009918225.1). Classification (GTDB taxonomy): domain Bacteria; phylum Pseudomonadota; class Gammaproteobacteria; order Burkholderiales; family Burkholderiaceae_C; genus RFTU01. The sequence continues at coordinate 3,093 of RGEP01000014.1, forward strand.
TGTTCACGGGTGTGCGGCCCGAAACCCAGGGTCAACAAGCGCAAGGCCTCGGCGGCCTCTTCGAAGCTGTTCCACCGCAGGGGCAGGCCCAGGTATTGGCCAATTCGCTGCAGGGCGGCCAACTCCATGCGCGGCCCTACATCATTGAGGACCAAGCGCCGAATGGGACTACCCGGAAGGCTGGCCACGCCCATGCCGATCAGCCCCCCCATGGAGGTCCCCACCCAGTCCAGGGACTGCGCATTCAGCCGGGCCAACAGCGTCACCATGTCCGCCACATAGGTGGGCACCGCATAGCCCCGGGGGTCGGGCAGCCAGTCAGACTCCCCGCGTCCCACCACGTCGGGACACACCACCCGGTAGTGCGCGCACAGGGCCTGCGCCAAGACGTCGAAGTCGCGCCCCTGTCGGGTCAGGCCATGAACGCACAGCAGGACACGGGGATTGAGCGGGTCGCCCCATTCCCAATACGCCATGCGGTGCAGCCCTCGGGGATTGAGGCACTGCACATGTTGAAGGCGGGGCTGGTTCATGTTCGATCTCAGGCCAAGGGGCTCATGCCGGTGCGTTCGATAATCGAGCGAATGCTAACAAGGCTGGCACAGCGCCTGGAGGATGTTCAGATGTCGATCAACGGAAAAGTAGCTTTGGTGACCGGCTCGACCAGCGGTATCGGCCTGGGCATCGCCCAAAGCCTGGCTCGCCAAGGTGCACACCTGATGCTCAACGGCTTCGGCGACGCCCAAGCGGCCCAGGCGGCCGTCCAGGCGGTGGCCCCTGCTGGGGTACAGGTGCTGCATCACGGAGCCGACATGAGCAAGCCCGAGGAGATCGAAGACCTCATCCGCAGCACCGAGCGCCACTTCGGGCGCGTGGACATCTTGGTGAACAACGCCGGCATTCAGCATGTGGCGCCCATCGAGGCGTTTCCAGTCGACCGTTGGGACGCCGTGATCGCCATCAACCTCAGCTCGGCCTTTCACACCACGCGCTGGGCGCTGCCCGGCATGAGGCAGCGCAATTGGGGGCGCATCATCAACATCGCCTCGGCCCATGGCCTGGTGGCCTCAGCGAACAAGTCTGCCTATGTGGCAGCCAAGCATGGCCTGGTGGGCATGACCAAATCGGTGGCCCTGGAAACCGCACAGGTGGATGCACGTGCTGCCGCTGAGGGCTTGAGCCTGGAAGACGCCAAGAAGGCCTTGCTGGCCGAGAAACAGCCCTCGCTGCAGTTCACCACACCAGAGCAACTCGGTGAGCTCACGGTCTTTCTGTGTTCCGAAGCCGCGAGCAACCTGCGTGGAGCGGCCATCAACGTGGATGGGGGCTGGGTGGCGCAGTAGGCTGCAGTAGGCCGCATTGGGCCGCAGCAGGCCGCATGGGCCGCATTGGGCCGCAGCAGGCCGCATTGCGCCCGTGGCCTGCAGCCACGCACTGCGCTTCGGCGGGCAGCCGCTGCGTTCACCCGACGCGGGCGGCTGAGCCTAGAGCGCCGGGGCCTGAACCAAGAGGCACACGGCCCGCGCCTCGATGGCTCGGCCTTCACCCACCGGTCCCATGCGCTCCGCCGTCTTGGCCTTGATGTTGACGGCCTGCACGTCTAGGCCCAAGCAAGCGGCCAGGCTTTGGCGCATGGCCGGAATGTGACCGGCCAGCTTGGGCGCCTGGGCCACCACGGTGCAGTCGACGTTGGCCAGGCGCCAGCCTTGCGCCTGCACGGCGCCCCAGGCCTGTTGCAGCAAGACCCGAGAATCGGCGCCGGCATGGGCCGGATCGGTATCCGGGAAATGGGTCCCAATATCGCCCAAACCCGCAGCGCCCAAAAGGGAATCGGTCACCGCGTGCAACAAGGCATCCGCGTCTGAGTGGCCCAAAAGGCCTGCGGTGTGGGGAATGTGCACCCCGCCCAGAACCAGCGCACGCCCCGGGACCAAGGCGTGAATGTCCCAGCCTTCGCCGACACGCAGGAGCGCAAGGGTCATGGCAAGTGGCCTCTCTTGTGCATGGCGACCCTCAGCCCTGCGCGCTGCGCTGTCGCAGCAAAGCCCAGGCACGCTGGAAGTCTTCGGGATAGGTCACCTTGAAATTATCGGCTGAACCCTGAACCAAGCGCGGCTGCAGCCCCGCCCACTCGACCGCACTGGCCTCATCCGTCACCGCGGCGCCCGCGGCCATGGCCTGGTCAAGCGCCTGGCTCAAAGGGCCAAGCCTGAACATCTGGGGGGTCTGCGCCGCCCACATCTGCTCGCGGGGAACCGTGGACTGCACGCGCCCGTGGGCATCGCTGCGCTTGAGCGTGTCGGGAACCGGGTGGGCCAGCAGGCCCCCCACGGGGTCGTGATCGCAGGCCTGGATCAGCGCCATCAGGTCAGCCGGGCTTACCAAGCAGCGGGCAGCATCGTGCACCAAAGCCCAATCGTCGGCCGCCAAGCCCTGCCGCTGCAAGTCCTGCAAGCCCGCGCGCACACTGGCGGCCCGGGTGGCCCCGCCCACACGGCGGGTCTGCAGCCGCGCGCGCAGGGCGGCGGGTACGGCCGCCTCGAACTCGGCGTCGTCCGGCGACAGCACCACCAACACCCCGTCGAGCTGTCCTTGATCCAGCAGCTCTTCAAAAGCCAACAGGGCCCAATGGACCACACGCCGGCCGCCAAGATCCACGTACTGCTTGGGTCGGTCCGCACCTGATCGGGCGCCGTGCCCAGCGCAGGGCAACAGGGCCACGCGCAGGGGGCGCCGGCGGGCGGCTCTCAGGGCTGGCCAGTCGGTCATGCGCCCGATTCTAGAATCCGGCCCCACCATGCCCCTGAATGTTCCTGCGCTGGCCATCGGCAAGCGCTTCACCCTGCCCCGCCCGCAGGGTTCGGCTGACGCCCTGCTCCTGGCGCGCCACGCCCAATCGTGCAAAGCAGCCCGCCATCCCCTGGTGGTGTTCACCGCTGAACCCTCAGACGCCCCGCGGCTGCAGGAAGAAATTCGCCTGTTCGCACCAGAACTGCAGACTGCTCTGTTTCCCGATTGGGAAACCCTGCCCTACGACACCTTCAGCCCACATGAAGACCTGATTTCCGAGCGCCTGGCCACCTTGTGGCGGCTGCACGCGCAGCGGGACATCGATGTGCTGCTGCTGCCAGCCACCACCGCCCTGGGGCGGCTGGCACCCGCTTCTTTCCTGGCCGCCACCACCTTTGAGTTCCGCCAGAAGCAACGCCTGGACGAAGCCGCGCTCAAGGCCCAGCTGAGCTTGGCGGGCTACCAGCATGTGAGCCAGGTCGTTTCGCCAGGGGAGTACGCGGTGCGCGGCGGCCTCATCGACCTCTTTCCCATGGGCTCGGCCGTGCCCTACCGGGTGGACCTCTTCGACAACGAGGTCGACTCGATCCGAACCTTCGACCCCGACTCCCAACGAAGCTTGTACCCAGTTCCCGAGGTGCGCTTGCTGCCCGGGCGAGAGTTTCCAATGGACGAAGCGGCCCGCGCCGCCTTCCGAGCCCGATGGCGCGAGCGGCTAGAGGGCGATCCCACCAAGGCGCGGGTCTACAAAGACATCGGCCAAGGCATCGCCACAGCGGGCATCGAATACCACCTGCCGCTGTTCTTCGAGGAGACCGCCACCATCTTCGATTACGTGGGCACAGGCTCTCACCTCGTGCTGCACGGAGCCGTGGACGAGTCCCTGGATCGCTTCTGGCACGACACCCGGGAACGCCACCGTTTTCTGCAGCATGATCCCGAGCGGCCCATCCTGCCGCCCGAAGCCCTGTTTCAGAAGACCGAGGAGTTTTACGCCCGTACCCAGGCCCATGCCTGTTTGGCGCTGCGTGGGAGCGAGCCGGTGGACTGGGTACAGAAGTTGCCCGACGTGGCCATTGAGCGCGGGGCCACCGAACCGCTGGCCGCCCTGGAGCACCACCTCAGACACGGGAACAGCCGTGTTTTGGTGGTGGCCGAGAGCGAAGGGCGTCGCGAAAGCCTGCTTGACCTCTTGCGTGAGCATGGCTTGGCGATGCCGGCCTTCGACAGCCTGGCCGCCTTTGAGGCCAGCCCAGAAGCGGCGGGCATCACCGCGGCCTCCTTGGCCGAAGGATTCCGTTGGTGCCGAGAGGCTGGCCTGCCGCCACTGGACTTCATCACCGAGAGCGAGCTCTTTTCGACATCGCCCACGGCCCGACGGCGCAAGAAGCAAGAACAGGTCAGCAATGTTGAAGCCCTGATCAAGGACCTGTCCGAGCTAAAAGTGGGCGACCCGGTGGTGCACGCCAGCCATGGCATTGGCCGCTACAAGGGGCTGGTCAACATCGACTTGTCCAGCGGCGTGGATGGCGGTGCTTCGGAGTTTTTGCACCTGGAGTACGCCGACCAAGCCACGCTGTATGTGCCGGTTTCGCAGCTGCAGCTGATCAGCCGCTACACGGGTGTGAGCGCCGAAGAAGCACCCCTGCACCGTCTGGGGTCGGGCCAATGGGAAAAGGCCAAACGCAAAGCGGCCGAACAGGTCCGTGATACGGCTGCCGAGCTGCTGAACCTGTATGCAAGGCGCGCAGCCCGCCAAGGCCACGCCTTTCGCTTTGCCGCCGCCGACTACGAAGCTTTCGCCACCAGCTTTGGTTTCGAGGAAACCGCCGACCAACGCGCGGCCATCCACGCCGTGATTCAGGACATGGTGAGCCCACGGCCCATGGACCGCTTGATATGCGGCGACGTGGGCTTTGGCAAAACCGAGGTGGCCCTGCGGGCGGCATTCGTCGCGGTCACGGCCGGCAAACAGGTTGCCCTCTTGGCACCCACCACCTTGCTGGCCGAACAGCATTTCCAAAACATCAGCGATCGCTTCTCCAAGTGGCCGGTGAAAGTGGCCGAGATGAGCCGCTTCAGGACCACCAAGGAGATCAAGGACGCCATGGCCGGTTTGGCCGACGGAACGATCGACATTGTGGTGGGGACCCACAAGTTGCTCAGCGCGGATGTTCAGTTCAAGCGGCTGGGTCTCTTGATCATCGATGAGGAGCACCGCTTTGGCGTGCGCCACAAAGAGGCGATGAAGGCCATGCGGGCCGAAGTCGACGTGCTGACCCTGACCGCTACCCCGATCCCACGCACCTTGGGCATGGCCCTGGAAGGACTGCGCGACCTCAGTGTGATCGCCACCGCGCCTCAGCGCCGATTGGCCATCAAGACCTTTGTGCGGGCTGAGGGCAGCAGCACCATCCGGGAAGCGGTTCTGCGCGAACTCAAGCGAGGCGGGCAGGTGTACTTCCTGCACAACGAGGTGGAAACCATCGAAAACCGGCGCAGCAAGCTCGCCGAGCTGCTGCCCGAAGCGCGCATTGCCGTGGCCCATGGCCAGATGCCCGAGCGCGAGCTTGAACGGGTGATGCGCGACTTCGTGGCCCAGCGTCACAACCTGCTCCTGTGCTCGACCATCATCGAGACCGGTATCGATGTGCCCACCGCCAACACCATCGTCATCAGCCGCGCCGACAAATTCGGCCTGGCCCAGCTGCACCAACTGCGCGGCCGCGTGGGACGCAGCCACCACCAGGCTTATGCCTACCTGTTGGTGCCCGATGTGGAAGGCCTGACCAAGCAAGCGGCCCAACGCCTGCAGGCCATTCAAGACATGGAAGAGCTGGGCAGCGGCTTCTACCTGGCCATGCACGACTTGGAGATACGCGGCGCTGGCGAGGTTCTCGGCGAGAACCAAAGCGGCAACATGATGGAGGTGGGCTTCCAGCTCTACAACGAGATGCTGGCCGAAGCGGTGCGGTCCTTGAAGGCCGGCCGTGAGCCCGATCTCCTGAATCCTTTGGGTGGGGTTTGGGGTGGCGGCACCGATGTGAACCTGCATGCGCCGGCCCTGCTGCCCGACTCCTATTGCGGTGATGTGCACGCGCGGCTGAGCCTGTACAAACGACTGGCCACCGCCCGCAGCGCGGCTCAGCTCGATGCGCTGCTCGAAGAAGTCACCGACCGCTTCGGCAAGCTGCCCGTGCAGGGCCAGACCCTGTTCGATACCCACCGCCTGAGGGTGATGGCGCAGGCCTGGGGCGTCATCAAGATCGACGCAGGCCCACGCCTGGTGCACATCACCTTCAAACCCAACCCGCCCGTGGATGCCCTGCGCATCATCGAACTGGTGCAACGAAACCGCGACATCAAGCTGGCGGGGAACGACAAGCTGCGCATCGAGCGGGCCACGCAAAGCGCAGCCGAGCGCGCTCAACTGGCACGCGATACCCTGCGGGCACTGGGCACGCCCAAGCAAGACCCCAGCCCCCAAGCCGCCAACTGAAGCTGCAAGGTCCATGTCCTGCGACCAGCGCCCTGACCACACTAAACCCACCGCCCCCATGGCCACACGACTTCGGCCTGATTGCCTTTGACATGGACTCCACCCTGATCAACATCGAGTGTGTCGATGAGATCGCCGACGCCGCCGGCCGCAAGGCTGAGGTGGCCGCGATCACCGAGGCCGCCATGCGCGGAGAAATCAGCGACTACAAGGAGAGCCTGCGCCAGCGCGTGGCGCTTTTGAAGGGTGTACCGGTCTCAGCCCTGCAGGAGGTGCTGGAGCAACGACTCCAGTTCAATCCCGGAGCACAGCAATTGGTGAGCAGCTGCCAGCAAGCCGGCCTGAGAACCCTGCTGGTCAGCGGTGGCTTCACCTATTTCACGGATGCGGTGTGCGCACGCCTGGGCATCGAAGAATCGCGCAGCAATGTGCTGGAGGTGGTCGACGGACGGCTCACCGGAAGGCTCGTGGACCAGCCTTGGGGCGATATCTGCGACGGCCAGGAAAAACGCCGCATGTTGCTGCAGACCTGTGAACGGCTCGGCCTGAGCGCCCAACAGGCTATCGCCGTAGGTGATGGGGCCAACGACCTGCCGATGATGGGCGTGGCAGGTTTGTCGGTGGCTTATCACGCCAAGCCCAAGGTGCGCGAGCAAGCCCATGTGGCCATCGAAACCGGTGGGCTCGACCGCCTCTTGGAGCTCTTTGAGAGCTGAACCCTGCTCCGCAGGCCTCAAGCCTGCATCTGCGCCCACACCTTTTCCAGGCGCTTGACGCTGACCGGCTGGGGCGTGCGCAGCTCCTGCGCAAAGAGGCTCACCCTCAATTCCTCCAAAAGCCAGCGGAACTCTTCCAGGCGTTCATCGCGCCGCCCGCGCAATTCCTGAAGCCTGCGCAGCCAGCGCTGCTCCAGGGGTCTGAGCTCGGCCAGGCGCTGCTGGTCGCGCACCGCATCCGCGCGTTGCTTGTCGACGCGCAGCACCACCGCCTTGAGGTAGCGAGGCAGCTGCTGAAGCTGTAGCCAGGGCGTGTCAGACAAAAAGCGCTTGCCCAGCAGCCGCTGCAACTGGGCTTGGATGTCCTCCTGGGTCTCTTTGGGCAGCCGCGCATCACGCAGCTTGCGCACCGCTGCAGCATGCTCAGCCAGCACCTGGCCTGCCAGCCGCGCCACTTCTTGCGCGACCAGGTTCAGGCGGGGCCGGCCCTGCTCGACCAACCGCGCGAACGAACTTGCATCGCTTGGGAGGACTTCGGCTAAAAACGCCCGGTCCAGCGACACCTGAATGATCTGCTCGCGCAGCTCCTGCTCGGTGCCCAGCGGCATATAGGCCACGGCCATGCGCTGCAGGTCCGCAATGTTCTTTTCGAGGAACTTCAGCGGCTCCCGAATCTGCAAGGCAATCAGGCGGCGCAGGCCCTGTCGGTGCAAAGGCTGCGCCTGCTCCGGCTCGTCGAAAACCTCGATGCGCACCCCGCTGCCCTGGTCCACCAGGGCGGGAAACCCCACCAACACCTGACCTTTGCGCCGAATCTCCAACAGCTCGGGCAGCTCCGCGAAGTCCCAGCTCGTGTGCACCCGGTCCTCGCTGAGGGCTGCAGACTGCTCGTCCGCATGGGCTGCATGGGCTGCATGGGCCACATTAGCCGCGCTCCCCACATGCGCCGCATTTGCCTCGTTCACGGGATTCACACTCTGCACCGCAGCACCCTTGTGGCCCGCTCCAAGCGGTAGGGTCAAAGGACGGCCTGGCCCGGGTGCGGCATCCGGCCCAAGGCCAACGCTTGAGCCTGCGGGGAGTCTGACCTGTCGTGCAGGCTCGGCCAGCGCCGTTTCACGCCGCTGCAAAGCGGCCAAGGCCTGAAAGGCACCCCGCGCCTGTGTACCCCACTCCGCCTTGAGGGCCGCCACATGCCGCCCCATGCCCAACTGCCGGCCGTGTTCATCCACCACGCGCAGGTTCATCAGCAGGTGGGGCGGCAACTGCTCCAGCTTGAAGTCGGCCTTCTGCACCGCAAGCTGTGTGCGTCAAGGAGCCTTCGGCAAAGGTGCACAGCTCGCAAAACTCCGCTGCGAACTCCGGCAGGGGTACCAAACGCGAGCGTGCCTTTTGGTGCAGGGATTTGCACAAGACCTGCACCTTGTCCTTGAGCATCCCGGGCACCAACCATTCGCATCGCGCCTCCTGCACCTGGTTGAGCGCATACAAGGGCACGGTGACCGTTACCCCGTCTCTCGCATCGCCGGGCTCGTGCAGATAGGTGGCGGCACAGTCCACGCCACCCAGCCTCACCATCTTGGGGAAAGCCTGGGTTGTGATGCCCGCGGCCTCGTGTCGCATCAGCTCTTCGGGTGTGAGCTTGAGCACATCGGGCGCTTGGCGGCGTGCCGTGCGATACCAACGCTCCAAGGTCGGGCCGCTGCACACCTCAGGCCCAAGGTGCTCGCCGTAATAGGCTTCAATCAAGGCGTCATCAACCAACAGGTCTTGACGCCTGGACTTGTGCTCCAAAGCCTCCACCGAGCGGATCGCCCGGCGGTTGTGTGGCAGAAAGGCAAAGCGCTGGTCCCAATCGGGCGGCACATCGCCTTGAACCAGGGCTTCGCGGATGAAGATCTCGCGCGCCACTGCAGCGTCCACTTTCGAATAGCTCACGCGGCGGTTGGCATACAGCAGCAGGCCGTACAAGGTACCCCGCTCCAGGGCCACCACCTCGCCAGCTTTGCGCTCCCAATGGGGCTCCAGCAGCTGCCTCTTGATCAGGTGCGCACCCACCTCGGCGATCCACGTGGGCTCAATGGCGGCGATGCCGCGCCCAAACAGGCGGGTGGTCTCCACCAGCTCGGCCACCATGATCCAGCGCCCCGGTTTGCGGCTGAGATGGGCACCGGGGTGTCGCCAAAACTTGATGCCCCGCGCGCCCAGGTAGTGCTCGTCTTCGTCAGACTTCAGGCCCACATTGCCCAACAGCCCCGTCAGCAGAGACCGGTGCAGCTCTTCATAGCTGGCTGGAGCCGTGTTCAAGCGCCAGCCATGCTCGGCCACCACCGTGTGCAGTTGCGCGTGCACGTCGCGCCACTCCCGCACGCGCCGCGGGTTGATGAAGTGCTCGCGCAAGCGCGCTTCCTGCTGGCGGTTGGACAGCTTGTGCGTCGCCTGTGCCGTGCCATGCCCACGCCCTTCTTCGATCCAATGCCACAAGCGCAGGGTGCCCATGAACTCGGATCGCTCGTCGTCAAAGGGCTTGTGGCGGGCGTCCGCTGCGGCCTGGGCCTCCAAGGGACGGTCGCGCACATCCTGGCAGCTCATGGCGCTGGCGATCACCAACATCTCGGTCAAACAGCCGCGCTCTTGTGCGGCCAAGATCATCCGACCGATCTTGGGGTCCAGCGGCAGCCGGGCCAAGGCCCGGCCCAGATCGGTCAAGGCCAGCTGCTCGTCCACCGCATCCAGCTCGGCCAACAGCGCATAGCCATCGGCGATGGCCTTGCGCGGTGGTGCCTCCAAAAAGGGAAAGTCTTCCACCTCGCCCAAGCCCAGGCTCTTCATGCGCAGGATGACGCTGGCCAGGGAGCTGCGCAGAATCTCGGGGTCGGTGAAGGCCGGACGTGCGGCAAAGCCCGCTTCGTCGTACAGCCGGATGCACACGCCAGCAGCCACGCGTCCGCAGCGTCCCGCGCGCTGGTTGGCCGCAGCTTGGCTGATGGGCTCGATCTGCAACTGCTCCACCTTGTGCCGGTAGCTGTACCGCTTGACCCGCGCCGTCCCGGCGTCCACCACGAAGCGAATACCCGGCACCGTCAGCGAGGTCTCCTCAAGCGCGCAAACAAGGGCAGGATGTCGGCGCTGCGCAGCACCGGATGGGGCGCCAGGTGCTTGCGCAAATGGTCGGCAGCCTCGCGGATTTCCCGCTCGCCGGGCAGAAACACAAGGATGTCACCACCCTGCGCGCCTCCCCGCCAAAGCTCTTCGACCGCGTCCACGATCGCGTCTTGCAAGTCCCGGTCTTTGGACTCCTCAAACGGCCTCCAGCGCAGTTCGACCGGGAAGGTGCGCCCGCTGACCATGAACACGGGGGCTGGACCCTGCGGGCCCGCGAAGTGCTGCGCGAACCGTTCGGCGTCGATCGTCGCCGAGGTCACGATCAACTTCAAATCGGGGCGGCGAGGAAGGATCTGACGCAGGTGCCCCAAGAGAAAGTCGATGTTCAGGCTGCGTTCATGTGCCTCGTCGACGATGATCGTGTCGTAGGCCCGCAGCAGCGGATCGCCCTGCGCCTCGGCCAACAAGATGCCGTCGGTCATCAGCTTGACGCGCGCACCGGGTTGCAGCCTGTCTTGGAACCGAACCTTGTAGCCCACGACAGCACCCAGGGGCGTTTGCAGTTCTTCGGCAATGCGCTTGGCCACGCTGGAGGCTGCAATCCGCCGAGGCTGGGTATGGCCGATCAAGCGCGGCCGCTCGCCGGGTGCTCGCGGAGCGCCGCGGCCCAAAGCCAAGGCCATCTTGGGCAGCTGGGTGGTCTTGCCCGAGCCGGTTTCGCCGCAAACGATCAGCACCTGATGGGCCTGCAGGGCCTGCATGATCTCCTGTCGCCGCTGGCTGACCGGCAGGGCCTCAGGAAACTCGATGTGGAGCAAGGGGGCTTGGGGGATGCGGGGGGCTTCGGTGCTCATGGACAGGGGCGCGATTATCCGGCGTGCTGCGGCACAATCCCGCTGCACAGTCGATCACCCATGAACCTCGTCTTCCCCCATACCTTCGTTCCGTGGTTCCGCTCGGTGGCGCCTTACATCCACGCCTACCGCGGGGAAACCTTTGTGGTGGCTGTGGCCGGCGAGATGATTGCCGCGGGCAAGCTCAACCCCTTTGTGCAAGACCTGGCGATCCTGCACGCCATGGGCATCAAGATCGTGCTGGTGCATGGCTTTAGGCCCCAGGTCAGCGAACAGCTGCGTGCCAAGGGTCACCCTGAGCGCTTCAGCCACGGCCTGCGGGTGACCGACGCCACGGCGCTGGATGCGGCCCAGGAAGCCGCCGGGCAGTTGCGCTTTGAGATCGAGGCGGCGTTTTCGCAGGGGCTGCCCAACACGCCGATGGCCAATGCCACGGTTCGCGTCATCTCGGGCAACTTCCTGACCGCCCAACCGGTGGGCGTGGTGGATGGCGTGGACTTCATGCACAGCGGTGTGGTGCGCAAGGTTGACGCGCCCGCCATTCGCCGCGCCATCGACACGGGCACCATCGTGCTGCTGTCGCCCTTTGGTTTCTCGCCCACCGGGGAAGCCTTTAATTTGGCTATGGAACATGTGGCCACAGCCACCGCCATCGCGCTGCAGGCTGACAAACTCATCTTCATGACCGAGGTGCCGGGTATACGCGAGATATTCGACGACCCGGAAAGCCCCATCGACACCGAACTGACCCTGGCTGACGCCCGGAGAATATTGGGCAAACTGCCCGCGCCCACCCACCCCACCGACACTGCTTTTTATTTGCAGCACTGCGTGAAGGCCTGCGAAGCCGGGGTGGAGCGATCCCATATATTGCCGTATTCCGTAGATGGCGCCTTGCTGATGGAGGTGTATACACACGATGGAATTGGCACAATGGTGGTCGACGAGAAACTCGAAAGCCTGCGCGAGGCCTTGGCCGACGATGTGGGCGGCATCTTGAAACTCATCGAGCCCTTCGAGCAAGATGGGACCTTGGTGCGGCGGGAACGCCATGAAATCGAGCGCGATCTGGCCAATTACACCGTCATCGAACACGATGGCGTGATATTCGGCTGTGCAGCGCTATACCCCTACCCTGAGGCCCACACAGCCGAGATGGCCGCTTTGACTGTGAGCCCCGAGGTACAAGGCCAGGGCGACGGCGACCGGCTGCTCAAACGCATTGAGCAACGTGCACGGGCCCTCGGTCTGACCAGCCTGTTTGTTCTCACCACCCGCACCATGCACTGGTTCATCAAGCGCGGTTTTCAGCAGGTGGACCCCGAATGGCTGCCCGAAGGCCGCAAACGCAAGTACAACTGGGACCGCCGATCGGTGGTGCTGGTGAAAAAGCTCAGTTCCTGACATTTCTAGGAGTAAGCCATGCCCCGCATGATTCATTGCAGCCACCTCAAGAAGGAGGCCGAAGGCCTTGATTTCGCGCCCTACCCAGGTGAATTGGGCAAGCGTATTTACGAAAACATCAGCAAGGAGGCCTTCGAACAGTGGAAGCGCCACCAGACCATGCTGGTGAATGAAAACCGCCTTAACCTGGCGGACTTGCGGGCCAGGCAATACCTTGCTCGTCAAATGGAACAGTATTTCTTCGGCAATGGTGGAGACCAGCCTGCCGGTTATGTTCCGCCATCTGCCTAATGCACGGGCTTGAGCCGCTGAGGAAACTCGAGCGGCCACCCCGATAAGGGCTCTCGATACCCCTAAACGGGGTAACCGCTTGATCCTGGATTGATACTTAGGTTATATTAATACCTATCGTTCAACCCTTTAGGAGAATCTCTTGAGCACGTTGCAGGATCTGTTGGCACAAAAGGCCGATCTCGAGCGGAAAATCCAAGAAACCCAGCGCAACGAGCGCCAGGCCGCCGTCGACAAGGTTCGCGCCCTGATGGCTGAATTCGGCCTGTCGGTGGAAGACCTCGGTGGCAAGGCATCTGGCCCGGGCCGCAAAAAGGCTTCTGGCGACGGCACCCGCAAGGCTGCAGTGAAGTACCGCGACGCCGCGGGCAACACCTGGTCGGGCCGCGGTCTGCAACCCCGTTGGCTCAAGGAAGCCCTGGCCAAAGGCAAGGCGCTGTCAGACTTCGCCGTCTGACACCAAGCCAGCCCCGCATTGGGGGGGCCGCAGCGCAGCGCCGCCAAGAGGCCACCACCCTGACCGAGCTGTTGGCCCGCGCGGCGGCCCACTACCGCCAGCAGCTCAAGGCAAGCCCAGAGGCGGTGGCCTATCTCAAGGGGCGGGGCTTGACCGGTGAAGTGGCCAAGCAGTTTGGCATCGGATACAGCACCGACAGCTGGCACGGGCTGGCCAGTGCATTTCCCGCCTACGACGACCCCAAGCTCGAAGAGGCGGGCTTGGTCATCGTGCACGATGCGGGCACCCCCCAGGAAAAGCGCTACGACCGCTTTCGCCATCGAATCATGTTTCCGATCCGTTCGGTGCAGGGCGACGTCATCGGATTCGGTGGGCGTGTGATGGACGGTGGCGAGCCCAAGTACCTGAACTCACCGGAAACGCCGGTGTTCAGCAAGGGCCGAGAGCTTTACGGCTTGTATGAGGCGCGCACCGCCATCCGCAAAGCCGGGTACGCGTTGGTGGTTGAGGGCTATATGGACGTGGTGGCCCTGGCGCAATCGGGCTTGGGGCACGCCGTGGCCACCTTGGGCACAGCGTGCACCGAAGACCATGTGCGCCGCCTGATGCGCTTTACCGACAGCGTGGTGTTCAGTTTTGACGGGGATGCCGCTGGCCGCAAGGCCGCTGCACGTGCGCTCGAAGCCTGCCTGCCCCATGCCAGCGACACCCGCAGCATCCGGTTTCTGTTTCTGCCGACCGAGCACGACCCCGACAGCTTTGTGCGGGAGCACGGCGCGTCGGCCTTCGAAGCGGCGGTGCAGCAGGCCGTTCCCTTGTCGCGGCAGATGCTGACCCTGGCCAGCCAGGGTTGTGAGATGGACACACCCGAGGGACGGGCCCGATTTGTGCACCAGGCCCATCCCCTGTGGAGCGCACTGCCTGAGGGCGCCTTGCAAGGCCAGATGCTGCAGGCCTTTGCCCAGTCGGCCTGCGTCCCGGTGCAGGAGTTGACCGCACTGTGGAGCGCCATGGGGCGCCCGCGCGGCGCGGCGTACACCGCGCCATCGGGTACCGCAGGCGCACAAGGCTATGCGGCTTCAGGGCCTGCATCGCCCGCCGACGGGGCGTCGGAAGTCACTCGAGCCGGCTCGGGCTTTGGTGCGCCCTCCGGTGCGTTTGGCGGCGGCCGACAGCGGCGACCTTCCTGGCCCGAGCGCCAGGCCATGGCTGACCCCATGCGCCGCGGCGCTGCGCCTGCGTCCCTGCGGCGAGCCCCGCGCAGCCCTGCCGATTGGGTAACCCATCTGCTCCTGTTGCAGTCAGACTGGTGGAGCCGCCTGAGCGCAGAAGACGTAGACCTGTTGACCCAACTGCCTGCCCCGCACGCCCCCCTGCTGGCCTGGTTGGAGCGTGACCTGGAAGAGCACGGGCCCCGGCCCTGGGCAGCCCTGCAACTCGCGCTTGAAGAGTCCCCCGAACGGGTTCGGGCCTGGCGGCAACTGCAGAACCCTACCGGCGACGAATCCGAGTTGACCTGGGACAGCCTGCGCCGTGCGCTGGACCAGTTGCATCTGGACCGCTTGCAGCAGCTGCAGACCGAACTGGCCGCCCGCGCTGGGCATGACCCCAGCGCACTGGCGGAGTACCAGCGCGTCTTTGAGCGATGGAAGGCGCTCAAGGCCTCCTTGGCGGCATCGGCCTCCGAGGCAGGGGCCTGAAAACAGGCTGGTATAATCCACCCGACGCGCCAAAGCGCCTCTGACCGAGGGCCAAAGCGACACCCGCTGTGACGCCGAGCGCTCGGAACCCTCCCATGTTTTGAGCGGCTGCCGCCCGCTGCCAAGCCACTCGGTCAGAGGCGCTTTGGCGCGTCGG
>RGEP01000131.1 GCA_009918225.1 Betaproteobacteria bacterium
CAATAAAGACGCTGTCCAGATGTGCCTTGGCCAGCAGCGCGATGCGCACGCGCATGCTGGCTGATTCCCGGCTCGTGGACTTCAGAGCAGCCGCCTTCTCGTAGTTGGCCTTGGCTTGCGCCTTGAGTTGCTCCGGGGTTTCTTTCTGAAAAAAGCTGAACATAAGGCCTGCGGGCGCCGAAATCGCACAAGGCCCGGTTCACTTGCCTGCCGGGCCCACTTTCAGTTCAGAGCGCAGCTTCTTGACCACCGAGGACAGCAGCTGGCTCACGCGGGACTCGCTCACCCCCAAGACGGCGCCAATTTCCTTGAGGTTGAGCTCTTCCACATAGTACAGGCTGATTATCAACCGTTCTCGCTCGGGCAGCGAATCAATTGCGCCCGTGACCGCGTCCATGAACTGGGATTCCTCCACCACCTCGTCCGGCCGCTGCATGGCGGTGTCGGGCATGGCCAAGACTTCCTCCGTCATGTCCTCTATGGAGTGGGTCTCAAACAGCCGGGCCTGGCCGCGTTCCTTGTGGTAATCCTCAATGCTCAGGCCCATGTGCTCGGCCAGTTCCCGGTCATTGGGGCGGCGGCCCAGGCGGTTGGCCAGGGCCTGGGTGGCCTCGGACTGCTGCCGGTTGAAGGCCACGGCCGAGCGGGGCAGGGCGGACAAGCGCCGCACCTCATCCAACATGGCGCCGCGCACCCGGGCATGGGCGAAATTGTCGAAATCAACGCCCTTGGTGGGGTCGAAGGTGTTGGTGGCTTCCAACAGACCCATCATGCCAACCTGGATCAGTTCATCCACCTCGATCACCGGCGGTATGCGGGTTTTCAGGTGCAGGGCCACACGGCGCACCATGCCCTGGTTGGCCAAGACCAGGGCATCCCGGTTCTTGAGGGCCACGGCGGCCGCGGTGGCCCCATAGAGTTCGATGGCGGCATTCATGGGTTCAGCTCCCCACGGTGCCGGCCGGGGCGGAAGTGCCCCGGGCTCGGCGGTTCATGAAAAAGCGGCGGGCGGCCACGCCCTCTGGGGCGGGCCACTCGGTGATGGCGTGCGCCAGGCGGCGGTAGTCCCGCGCGGCAGCGCTGCCGGGGGCGAACTCCACCACCGGCTGGTACTTGCGATGGGCTTCCAGGACCAGTTCGTCGGCTTCGATCGAGCCCAGGTAGGGCAGTTCCAGGCCAATGAAGCGACGGCAGACATCGGCCAGGCGATGGTGCAGCTGTTGGCCATGGGCCTCGCTTTGAACTTGGTTGCAGACCAGGTGGATCTCGGGCAATCCCTGATCTTGGTGCATGACCTTGATGATGCCGTAGGCGTCGGCAATGGAGGAGGGGTCGTCCTTCACGACCACCACGCGCCGGGTGCAGGCGCCCATGAAGGACAACACCCCAGGCGAGATGCCGGCGGCTGCATCCACCACCAGGCAATCCGGGGCCGACTCCAGTTGATCAAAGGTGTGAATCAGGGCCTCGGTCTGGTCCACGCTGAGCGCGGCCATGGTGCGCACGCCGGAAGCCCCGGGGATCAGCTGCAGCCCCTGGCGCACGGAGATCATGATTTCCGGCAGGCGTTTGATGCCCGCCGTCACATGGCTGAGGTTGAACTCGGCGCGCACACCCAGGGCCAACTGGGCGTTGGCCAAGCCCAGGTCGGCGTCGAGCAGCAAGACCTGGCGGCCCATCTGGGCCAGAGAAACGGCCAAATTGGTGGACACCGTGGTTTTGCCCACGCCACCTTTCCCGCTGGCTACGCCGATGACTTCCACCGGCTTATGGCCAACTGCTTCAGGCATGGGGGGCTCCGTGTCGGCCGCGCGCGGCCGGGTTCTTGGGCGGCGAGGACGCAGCCCGGCCGGTGCTGGACGCAGTTGCCACAGCGCGAGCAGACTTGGCGGCTGCGCTGCTGCGGCCGCTGCGGCCGGCTTGCCGGGGCGGGACGGTGGTGGTGATTTGATCGATCGTGGGAATGTCCAGCGGCAGGGCGGCCCCGCGGCCCACGCCAGAGGCGAGCTCGGCGCCACCACCCAGCGTTTGACCCAACACGCCCATGGCATGCTGCAGCAAAGCGGCTCCATCGTAGGGCATGCGCAGGTGGTTCAGCCCGCTGCCATCGCTGGCCATGGCGGGATGCAGCTGGTGCTCGCAGCAAGCCTGCAGCAGGGGCCAAGGCTGGGCCGATTCGTCCAGGCGCGTGATCAGCACATCGGTCCAAGCCGGTGCTTGCGAGCCTACCCAGCGGCGCAGGGTCGCGGCATTGGCATCGGCCGACACCACCAGGTGATGCTGGGCCTGCAGACCTTGCACCGCTGCATTCAAGATATCGGGCTGGCTCAGGCCGCTGTCCACGATGATGAGGCTGCCGCGGTGCTCTTGCAGGAGCAAGTCCAAGGTGGCCGAATCGGCTGCACGGAAGGCCTGGACGCCGATGCGGGCCGCCCACAGTTGCAGCTGACCCCAGGCACCGGGTCGGTTGTCGTTCCAGCTGACCAGGACCACCTGATCGACACCCAAGCGTTGAGCCGCCTCCTGGGCCAGCCGGGCGGCCATGGAGGTCTTGCCACTGCCGCTGGGCCCGCTGAGCAGGTGCACACCACCGGTCCAAGCCGGGGGGCTCGGGCGGCGGCCGCGTTGGGCCTTGCGGCTGGGCAGGTTCTCTGACATCTGTTCAGCGATGGCCGCCAGGGCCTGCGCATCGTCAAAGTCGTTGGACAGGCCGGACATCAACAGGGCGCGCAGCGCGGTGGGCACCCCCACCTCGGCCAGGGCCTCGTTCCAGCGGTGGGCAGGGCCTTGGGCGGCCCAGGCCTGCAACTGCTGGCCCATGCGCATTTCTTTTCGCAGTTGTGCGATTTCAGCGCGAATCAGGTCGGTCAAAGCATGGGCTTTGTCGCTGCTGATGACCGGGGCTGTGGCGCTGGCGGCTTGGATATCCAGGGCTTGAGCATGGTCCGGCAGCTCGGCTGCATCCATGGGCTCTGCCATCGAGGACGCCACGTCTGCCGAGACGCGGCGCTCCAACACGCTGGAGACCGTCAAACGGGCCAGCGGCAAAGACGCAGGCGCCATCGCGGCTTGCCCACGCAGGCTGAATTGGTGTCCGTAGTGCAGGCCTTTGGCAGAAGGCGGGGTCGCTGCACCAGGGCTGGCCTTGGCGGCTGCCACGGCCGCGGGCCGCAAGGGCTCGCTTTGCCCTAAAGACTGGGCTGCAGCGCGTTGGGCCGCCTGCATGAGTGCCATCTGTGCGGGCACGAAGGCTTCACCCGTGCCGTTCTCTGCACTTGCAGGGGCGGCGCCGGTGGGCAGTGGGGCTTGCGTCTTCGGAGCTTGCAGCTGCTGGCGCAAGGCCGATTCAAAGGGCTCGCCCGCTCCGCGAGGCATGATCGGGGGCGGCATCTTCTCGGGTTCGACGTCCACCGCCACGATCAGCTCGGTCATGCCATTGACGCGGTTGTTGGACACCACCAGCACATCGCGACCATATTTGGCGATGGCCTGTTCATTGGCGCTGCGGGAGTCCTTGGCCAGGATGCGTTGGAGTTTCATGTTGAGCGGCTCCTATGCGGGCGGTGGGTTCGGCGGTGGGTTCGGTTTAGGCGGACGCGTCAGCGGTCACGGTGTGGATCACCTTGACAGCTTGGTCTTCCGGGATTTCGCTGTACGACAGCACGGTCAAGTCGTTGATGCGGTGGCGAACCATGCGGGCCAACCAGGGCCGAACGCCCGGTGACACCACCAGCACGGCCGGATGGCCTTGTTCTTCGACCGACCGGGCGCCATCGCGCAGGGCACGGAACAAGCGATCAGCCAATCCGGGCTCGAGCATGAGGCCTTGACCCGGTTGGCTGTGTTGCGACACGTTGTGCAGCATTTGTTCAAGGGCAGGGTCCAGGGTCATGGCCAGGAGCGTGTCCTGGGGATCGATCAGCGTTTGCATGATCATGCGGCCGATCTTGGGCCTCACCTGGGCTGCCAATTGCTCTGGGTCTTGCGTGCGGCCGCTGGCCTCGGTCAGGGCTTCAGCAATGCTGCGCATGTCACGGATGGAAACCGATTCGCTCAGCAGCTGCTGCAGCGTGCGGGTGATGATGCCCAGGGACAGCTTGGCGGGCGTGAGGTCTTCGACCAACTTGGGTGCGCGTGCAGCCAGCTTGTCCAAGAGCTGTTGCACTTCGTCATGGCTCAACAGGTCGGCCGCGTTTTCGCGCAGTACCTTGTTCAGATGGGTGGCGATGGCCGTGGCGGGGTCGACGACGGTGTAGCCCATGGACCGCGCATATTCGCGCTGGGCCGGGTCAATCCACACCGCATCCAATCCGAAGGCCGGTTCTTTGGTCGCTTCGCCTTCCACCTGGCCGTATACGCGGCCGGGGTTGATGGCCAGTTCCTTGCCCACCTTGACTTCGGCGCGTCCGCGAACCACACCGTTGAGCACAATCTGGTAGCTGTCGGGCTCCAGGCTGAGCGCGTCGCGGATGCGAACCGGCTGCACCAAGAAGCCCAACTCGGCAGACAGCTTTTTGCGCACGCCCTTGACCCGCTGCATCAGCTGGCCGCCGGTCTCGGCGTTCACCAGAGGCAGCAAGCCATAGCCAATTTCCAGGCCAATCAGGTCGACCTGGTCCAGGTCGCTCCAGTCCAGTTCCTTTGGGCCCTCAACGGGTGGCTTGGGGGCTTCGGCCGAGCGTGATGCCTCATCCGAGCGTGCACGTAGTGCCAACCAGGCCACACCAGCGGTGCCGGCGGCCAGGACGAAGAAGACCAGGTGCGGCATACCGGGTACCAGGCCCAACAAGAAGACGATGCCCGCGGACACAAACAGGGCATTGGGGTTGTTGAGCTGCGTCACCGCCTGCTCGGTCATCGTCTCGCTGGTGGTCACCCGGGTGACGATGATGGCCGTGGCCATGGACAGGAACAAGGCTGGGATCTGGGCGGCCAAACCATCACCAATGGTCAGCAGCGTGTAGATGCGGCCGGCCTCGCCCGGTGAAAGGTTGTGCTGCACGATGCCGATGGCCAAGCCGCCGACAATGTTGATCATGAGGATCAGAAGACCCGCGATAGCGTCCCCGCTCACAAACTTTGAAGCACCGTCCATGGAACCGAAGAAGTCGGCCTCTTGGCTGAGTTCCTCGCGACGCTTAGTGGCCGTTTCCTTGTCGATGTTGCCGGCGTTGAGGTCGGCGTCGATGGCCATTTGTTTACCGGGCATCGCGTCCAAGGTGAACCGTGCGTTGACCTCAGACACCCGGCCTGCACCCTTGGTGATCACCACGAAGTTGATGATCATCAAGATGATGAAGACGATAAAACCCACCACATAGTTGCCGGCGATCACGAACTCACCGAAGGCCGCAATCACCTTGCCTGCGGCTTCATGGCCCTCGTGGCCGTTGACCAAAATCACCCGTGTCGAGGCCACATTGAGCGCCAGGCGCAGCATGGTGGCGAACAGCAGGAGAG
>RGEP01000132.1 GCA_009918225.1 Betaproteobacteria bacterium
TTGGGACGTACCAGAACGCTGCGGGTGAGACCAAAAAACGGTACCAACGTATTGGGTCAATCATCGAGACCAAGAGCGGTGAGATGCTCAAGCTGGACGTCATCCCGTTGAAGGAGGGCGGTTGGGACGGTTGGGGCAGTTGGGGCGGATGGGGGCGAACGAGGCAGCCGCCGCGGCAAGGCCCAGCACCGGCCAAAGCGGCGGCAAGAACGACAGGGCTTGCACGCCGCTGGGTCGGGCGCTAACATGTTCACCATTCGATCATTTGTTCGTATATAGAACAACCCACTCCGTTCAGGTGTTCCCATGATCAACAAGTTGATGCCCAACCTGGCACAGGCCGTGGCCGACGTGCCCGATGGCGCCACCGTCATGATTGGCGGCTTCGGCACCGCCGGCCTGCCCAATGAATTGACCGAGGCGCTGATCGAGCAAGGCGCGCGCGACCTTGTGATCGTCAACAACAACGCCGGCAACGGTGAAACGGGGCTGGCCGCGCTCATCAAGGCTCGGCGGGTGCGCAAGATCATTTGCAGTTTTCCGCGCCAGGTCGACAGCCACCACTTCGACGCCCAGTACCGCAGCGGCAGTTTGGAGTTGGAGCTGGTGCCCCAAGGCAATTTGGCCGAACGCATTCGCGCCGCCGGCGCGGGCATTGGGGCCTTCTTCACCCCCACCGGCTATGGCACGCCCTTGGCCGAGGGCAAGGAAACGCGGGTGATCAACGGCAAGCCCTATGTGCTGGAGTACCCGATCCACGCCGATTACGCCTTCATCAAGGCCGAACGCGGCGACCGCTGGGGCAACCTCACCTACCGCAAGACCGCGCGCAACTTCGGGCCGGTCATGGCCACCGCGGCCAAGGTCACGGTGGCCACGGTCCACGAGGTGGTGGAGCTGGGTGCACTGGACCCCGAGGCCGTGGTGACCCCAGGCCTCTTCGTGCAACGGGTGGTCTGCATACCGCGACAGGCCACCCAGGCCGGCGGCTTCAAGGAGCAACGCGCATGAGCACCAACGCCCAAACCGCCACACCGCTGCCGCGCTGGAGCCGTGACCAGATGGCTGCCCGCGTGGCGCAAGACATTCCCGATGGGGCCGTGGTGAACCTGGGCATCGGCCTGCCCACCTTGGTCGCCAACCACATTCCGGCAGGCCGTGAGGTGATCCTGCAAAGCGAAAACGGCGTCATCGGCATGGGGCCGGCACCCGCAGCCGGGCAAGAGGACTACGACTTGATCAACGCAGGCAAGCAGCCCGTGACGCTGCTGCCCGGTGGCTGCTACTTTCACCATGCCGACAGCTTTGCCATGATGCGCGGCGGGCATTTGGATGTGTGCGTGCTGGGTGCGTTCCAAGTGGCCGCCAATGGCGACCTGGCCAACTGGCACACCGGCGCACCCGATGCCATTCCGGCCGTGGGCGGGGCCATGGACCTGGCCATTGGGGCCAAGCGCACCTTCGTGATGATGGAGCACTGCACCAAGGCTGGGCAAAGCAAGCTGGTGGCGCAGTGCAGCTACCCCCTGACCGGCCAGGCCTGTGTGAGCCGGGTCTACACCGACCTGGCCGTGATTGAACTGCGCGAGGGCCGTGGCCATGTGATGGAGCGCGTGGAGGGCATCAGCCTGGAGCAGCTTCAAGCGGTCACCGACATCGAACTGGTGCAGGGCTGAAGCGCTCCGGCCACCGGTCACCTGAACACCCAAACGAGGAGAACACCATGACCCACGCCTTCATTTGCGATGCGATTCGCACGCCGTTTGGCCGCTACGGCGGCGCGCTGTCTTCTGTGCGCACCGACGACCTGGGCGCCATTCCGCTCAAGGCGCTGATGGCCCGCAACCCCCAGGTGGACTGGGCCGCGCTCACCGACGTGATTTACGGCTGCGCCAACCAAGCCGGCGAAGACAACCGCAACGTGGCGCGCATGAGCGCCTTGTTGGCCGGCCTGCCCATCGAAGTGCCCGGCGGCACGGTCAACCGGCTGTGCGGCTCGGGCCTGGACGCCTTGGGCACCGCCGCGCGCGCCATTCGAGCCGGTGAAGCCGGGCTGATGATCGCCGGTGGCGTGGAAAGCATGAGCCGCGCGCCCTTCGTGATGCCCAAGGCCGAGAGCGCGTTCTCGCGGGCCAATGCGGTGTACGACACCACCATCGGCTGGCGCTTCATCAACAAGCTGATGAAAGAGCGTTACGGCGTGGACTCCATGCCCGAGACCGCCGAGAACGTGGCGGTGGACTTCAAGATCGAGCGCGAGGCGCAGGACCGCATGGCCCTGGCCAGCCAACTCAAGGCGGTGGCCGCACAGAAGTCGGGCTTCTTCGATGCCGAGATTACCCCGGTCACCATCCCGCAAAAGAAGGGGGATGCCGTGGTGGTCAACCGAGATGAGCACCCGCGCGAGACCTCGTTGGAGGCCCTGGCCAAGCTCAAGGGCGTGGTGCGCCCCGATGGTTCGGTGACCGCGGGCAATGCCTCGGGTGTGAACGACGGCTCCTGCGCACTGCTGCTGGCCAGCGAAGCGGCCGCCACCCGCCACGGCCTGACGCCACGCGCCCGGGTGGTGGGCATGGCCACGGCCGGTGTGGCCCCGCGCATCATGGGCATCGGCCCGGCACCGGCCACGCGCAAGGTGCTGGAGCTCACCGGGCTGCGCCTGGAGCAGATGGATGTCATCGAACTCAACGAAGCCTTCGCCGCGCAAGGCTTGGCGGTGCTGCGCGACTTGGGCTTGGCCGATGACGACGCACGCGTGAACCCCAATGGCGGGGCCATCGCACTGGGCCACCCGCTGGGTGCCAGCGGCGCTCGCCTGGCGACCACCGCAGTCAACCAGCTGCACCGCATCCAGGGCCGCTATGCCTTGTGCACCATGTGCATCGGCGTGGGCCAGGGCATTGCGGTGGTGTTGGAGCGCGTGTAAGCTCAATTCACATCAGATTTTTTCTATACACCGGCACGAAAATATCGATTTTTCTGTTTTGGTGTATTCCCCTAGGATGGCTGGATGCAAACGCTTCTTGACCCGGCCATCCTGTTCTTCGTATTCGGCGCGGCCGCGGGACTGGTTCGGTCCAACCTGGAAATCCCGCAACCGATCGCGCGCTTCCTGTCGCTGTACCTCTTGATGGCCTTGGGCCTCAAGGGTGGGTTCGCCTTGGCCCAATCAGGGCTCACCCGCGAAGTGGGCGTGAGCCTGGCTTGCGCGGTGTTGCTGGCGGTGGTCATTCCGGCCATCGGCTACAGCATCCTGCGGCGATGGCTGTCGGGCTTTGACGCGGCAGCGGTGGCTGCCACCTATGGCTCGGTCAGCGCCGTGACCTTCATCACGGCGGTGCAGGTCTTGGACGGCCGCGGCGTGGTGCACGGCGGCCATATGGCAGCGGCCATGGCGCTGATGGAGTCGCCCGCCATCATCATGGCCGTCTTGCTGGCCAATATGCTGCGGCGCCAACAGGCCGCGGCGCTGAGCGCTGTGGGAGCCAAGCCCGGTTCAGCAGACGCCGCCAGCGCAGCGGGCTTGGCCAGCGCTGGGGCCGGACCGGTGCCACCCCTGCCCATCGGCAAGGTGCTGCACGAGTCCTTTACCGACGGCGCGCAGCTGCTGCTGCTGGGCGCCATGGCGGTGGGGCTGGCCACGGGTGAAGCGGGCCAAGCGGCGATGAAGACCTTCTCGGGCGACCTCTTCAAGGGCATGTTGGCCTTCTTCCTCTTGGACATGGGCCTGCTGACCGCACGGCACCTGCACACACTCAGTGGCATGCCGCGCCTGCTGTTGGTTTGGGGCCTGTTGGCGCCCCTTGCCCACGCCGGCCTGGCCCTGGGCTTGGCCGCCGCCACACAGATGAGCGTCGGCAACGCGGCCTTGCTGATGGTCTTGGCCGCCAGCGCGTCCTACATTGCGGTGCCTGCCGTGCTGCGCCATGCCGTGCCTGAGGCCCAGCCTGCGCTGTACTTCGGCTTGTCTCTGGGCGTGACCTTCCCCTTCAACATCTTGTTGGGCATCCCGCTGTACATCGCGGTGGCCCAGTGGGCCCTGGGCAGCTGAAGACGCCAACCGGCCCCCAGGTCTCAGCCCAGCGCAGCACTCATTCGGCACTCATCCAGCACTCACCCAGCGATCGAAGAGGCCTGCAAGGCCTGCCACTGCTCGGGTGTGCCCACGTTCTCCCAAGGCCCCTCCCACACCCGGCCCGCCAAGCGGCCGGCATCGGCCGCCTTGAACAAGTAGGGCGCCAAGGAGGCGCGCTGGCCCGGCGCCAGGCCCTGCACCATGCCGGGCTTGAGCAAGGCCAGGCTGGCGTAGGTCAGCGATTGGCCGGACGCCGCAGCCTCCAGCCGGTGCAAACGCTGCTCAGCACCAAGCAAGAAGTCGCCCCGGGTGTGAAACGGCGGGTTGGGCACCATCCACAACAGGCCCAGGTCCGGGCTCTGTGCAAAGTCGTGCGCCACCGAGGTCTGAAACGCAAAGCCGGGCATGTAGATGTCGCCCGAGACCAACCAGAAGGGTTCGTCATCACCCAGCGCCAAAGCCTCCAAAGCGGTCGCCACCCCGCCACCGGTCTCCAGGGCCCCGCCCCAGCGGCGCCCCTCGTGGGAGTAGGTGATGCGCAGGCCCCAGCGGCTGCCATCACCCAGGGCCGCCGGAAACTGCTCTTCCAGCCAGGCGGTGTTGATCACTACCTCGCGAACACCGGCCGCCGCCAGGGCCAGCAGGTGCCACTCAACCATCGGTTTGCCCCGCACCGGCAGCAGGGGCTTGGGCGTGGCATCGGTCAGGGGGCGCATGCGCTCGCCACGGCCAGCCGCCAAGATCAAGGCACGGGGTGCTCCCGAGGGCCGACGCAGGGGTTCAGACGAAGCCATGCCGGCAGTCTACGGCGCGGCTGCCAGCCCGCTTGGCCTGAGCCCCAGACCGTAGAATCACGGGTTTTCCCGCTGTCGCCGCCTGCGCGCTGCAGGCCCAGCCCCGCCAAGCTGCGGCGCGCCCGCCCTGCGGGCTGCCCGGCCAAGGCCTCAGCCGCCCTCAAGCGAACACAAGCCCAACCGCCATGCCCGCCTCCACCAATCGCCCCTCCCCCAACGCCACTGTGATGGCCCACGCAATTCGTGCACTGGCCATGGACGCGGTGCAGCAGGCCAATTCCGGCCATCCGGGTGCCCCCATGGGCATGGCCGAAATGGCCGTGGCGCTGTGGGGCCGCCACCTGCGGCACAACCCGCAAAACCCGCATTGGGCCAACCGCGACCGCTTCGTCTTGAGCAACGGACATGGGTCGATGTTGATCTATGCCCTGCTGCACCTCACCGGCTACGCACTGCCGATGGACGAGTTGCGCAACTTCCGCCAAATGCACAGCAAGACCCCGGGACACCCCGAGGTGGGCATCACGCCCGGCGTTGAAACCACCACCGGTCCGCTGGGCC
>RGEP01000133.1 GCA_009918225.1 Betaproteobacteria bacterium
TGGGCATCACCCTGGGCGTGCTGATCGGGGTGTTGCCCGGCTTGGGGGGCGCCAACGGCATTGCCATCTTGCTGCCGCTGACCTTCAGCATGAACCCCACCTCGGCCATCATCATGCTCAGCTGCATCTACTGGGGTGCGCTGTTTGGGGGGGCCATCACCTCCATCTTGTTCAACATTCCGGGCGAGCCTTGGAGCGTGGCCACCACCTTCGACGGCTACCCGATGGCGCAGCAGGGCAAGGCCGCGCAAGCCCTGACCGCGGCGTTCACCTCTTCTTTCGTGGGCGCGCTGTTCGCGGTCATGGTGATCACCTTCTTGGCTCCAGTGTTGGCCAAGTTCGCCCTGAAGTTCGGTCCGGCCGAGTTCTTCTCGGTGTACCTGTTGACCTTTTGCAGCTTCGTGGGCATGAGCAAAGAGCCGCCGGCCAAGGTGATCGCCGCGATGATGCTGGGCTTTGCCCTGGCCTGTGTGGGCCTGGACACGGTCACGGGACAGCTGCGCCTGACCTTTGGCTCCACCGAGCTGCTCAACGGCTTTGATTTCCTGATCGCGGTGATCGGCCTGTTTGGCATCGGCGAAATCTTGCTGACCATGGAAGAGGGCCTGGCCTTCAAGGGCAAGAGTGCGCGCATCACCTTGGGCACGGTCTGGGAAACCTGGAAGGGCCTGCCCGCGTACTGGATGACGTTCTTGCGCTCCACGGCCATCGGCTGTTGGATGGGCATCACGCCCGGAGGCGCCACCCCGGCGTCCTTCATGAGCTATGGCGTGGCCCGCCGCATGAGTGGCGACCCCGACAGCTTCGGCAAAGGCAATATTGAAGGCGTGGCTGCGCCGGAGACCGCAGCGCACGCGGCGGGCACCTCGGCCCTGCTGCCCATGCTCACCTTGGGTGTGCCGGGCTCGCCCACGGCGGCGGTGTTGCTCGGCGGCCTCTTGATCTGGGGCTTGCAGCCCGGGCCCATGCTCTTCGTCGAGCAAAAAGACTTTGTGTGGGGCCTGATCGCTTCGATGTACCTGGGCAATGTGGTGGGCCTGATCGTGGTGCTGACCACGGTGCCCTGGTGGGCTGCGATTCTGCGCATCCCGTTCTCGATCATTGCACCGGTGATCATCGTGATTTGCGCCATCGGCGCCTACACCGTCAACAGCTCCATGTTCGACGTGATCATGATGATGGTCTTTGGCGTGTTTGGCTACCTGTTCAAGAAGTTGAAATACCCGCTGGCGCCCTTGGTGCTGGCCTTGGTACTGGGCAAGGGCGCTGAGAGCAGCTTCCGCCAGGCCATGCTGCTCAGCGATGGCAGCATCGCCATCTTCTGGAGCAACGCCTTGGTCGGCAGCGTGAGCGCCCTGGCCCTGGTGATGCTGCTGTGGCCGCTGTGGAGTACGCTCAAGGGCAAGCTCTCGGGCGCGCCAGCGCGGCCCGCCTGATGCGGCGCATCGGCCTGAGCCGCATGCTGGATTGAAGTGTCCGGGGGTGCGCTTTGCGGCCCCCTTCCTGTCTGAACGATTCGCCATTGCTATGAAATTCGCCATCGTCGGCGCCGGTGCCATCGGCGGCTACTTGGGTGCCCGCCTGGCCCATGCCGGGCATGAGGTCACCTTCGTTGCCCGCAACCGCAACCTGCAGGCCATCCAGGCCCAGGGCTTTCGCTTGATCCTGGAAGACGGCAGTGCCCTGCACGCCCCCAGCGCCCGTGCGGTGCAGGACATGGCCGAGGCGGGCCCGCAAGACGCCGTGCTGCTGACGGTCAAGGCCCACCAGGTCAAGGACCTGCTGCCCGGCTTGCGCGCCTTGTTCGGCCCCGACACCTTGGTGGTGACGATGATCAATGGCGTGCCCTGGTGGTACTTCCACAAACTCGGCGGCGACTATGAAGGCCGCACGCTCGAGTCTGTGGACCCCGGCGGCCTGTTGGCCCAGCACATCGAGCCCGAACGCGTGATCGGCAGCGTGGTGTACCCCGCGGCCGAGTTGGTCGAGCCCGGCCTGGTGAAGGTGATCGAGGGCAACCGCTTTACCCTGGGCGAGCCCGACGGCTCGCGCAGCCCGCGCATCGAGGCCTTGAGCAAGGCGCTGATGGAGTCGGGCTTCAAGGCCCCGGTCAGCAAGGACATCCGCAGCGAAATTTGGGTCAAGCTCTGGGGCAACCTCAGCTTCAACCCCATCAGTGCGCTGACCCACGCCACGCTGGAAGACATCTGCAGCTACCCTGCGTCGCGCGAACTGGCCGCCCACATGATGCGCGAGGCGCAGGCCATCGGCGAGAAGCTGGGCGTGCAGTTCAAGGTGAGCCTGGAGCAGCGCATCGCTGGTGCGCAGGCCGTGGGGGCGCACAAGACCTCGATGCTGCAAGACGTCGAGCATGGCCGCGCGCTGGAGCTGGACGCCCTGGTGGGCAGTGTGGTGGAACTGGGCCGCATCACCGGCGTGCCCACCCCCACGATCAGTGCCATCCACGCTGCGGTGAGCCTGCTCAACCACACGCTGCAGCGGCAGTCGGGTCGCTTGAGGGTGGCACCGGTTTGAGGCTTCGGGGCGGGGTGTGCCCGATAAGATGCGGGTTTTGGCCCGATCTTTTGCCATGACCGCCTTTGCTTCCCGCCTTTGCCGCCTCGCCACGCTGTTGGCACTGCCCACTGTTCTCGCGGCTTGCGGCGGCGGGGGCACCGACAACGGTGGTTTGTTCGTGAGCCAGATGGCGGCGACGACCTTGCAGTACAGCCGCAACATGGTGATCACGGTCACCGGCTCAGGATTGGACAAGGGCCTGAAGGTCACCGTGGACAGTGGGTGTGGCGAGGTGAGCGAGTCAGCGGGTGGCGATGCCTTGACCCGCCGCTTTACTTGCAAAGTTACCGCGATCGGCCCCAAGACTGTCCGTGCCTACACCGCCAACAACCTCGAAGCCGCACGGCTTCAAGTGACGGTACCGGAGCCAGAAGTGACGGTGGTGTTGCAGGGACTTGATACCGCCACGTCCAGCTTCACTGTCAAGCTCGACCCGCAAGCGGCACCCGTCTCGGTCAACAACTTCCTGGACTATGTGAACGCCGGCTTCTACCGCCTCACGATCTTCCATCGGGTCGTCAAGGATTTCGTGGTGCAGGCCGGTGGCTACACAGCTGGCACCTTCGGGCCGGTCATCAAGACGCCCACTTCGCCGGCCATCGCCCTGGAGTCGAAGAATGGTTTGAAGAACGTCAAGGGCAGTTTGGCCATGGCCCGTACCTCGGACCCCAACTCGGCCACGTCTCAGTTCTACATCAACACCGTGGACAACCCGGCGCTGGACTACAAGAGCGACGCCGAGCCGGGCTATGCCGTCTTCGGGTCTGTGATCTCAGGGCTCGATGTGATCGATCGGCTCAATGCTGTGCCGGTCCGCGTGGACCTGCTCAGCGGCCTGACCCATCTGCCGGTGACCAATGTGGTCATCATCAGCGCTTTGCAGACCAAGTAGCGCCACGGGCGCAGGAGACCCTGATATGAACCTGCTCATCCTCGGCCTCATTGCCTTCCTGGGCATTCACAGCGCGCGTGTGTTTGCCGAAGCGCCGCGCCAAGCGCTGATCGCGCGCTTGGGTCCGATGGCCTGGAAGGGGCTGTACTCCTTGGTGTCGCTGCTGGGGCTGGTGCTCATGGTGCAGGGCTACGGCCAGGCGCGCTTGGAGCCGGTGGTCGTGTGGGTGCCGCCGGTGGGCATGCGCCACCTCGCCGCCCTGCTCACCGCCGGGCAATGCCCTGAAGGCGCGTCTGCGCCACCCCATGACCCTGGCGGTCAAGACTTGGGCCTTGGCGCACCTGCTGGCCAATGGCAACCTGGCCGATGTGCTGCTGTTTGGCGGCTTCCTCGTGTGGTCGGTGCTCGTGTTTCGGGCAGCCCGCGCCCGCGACCGGCTGCAGCCACCCCCCGCCCTTCCCACTCGCCCGGCTGCCTTGCTGGTCTGTGTGGCCGCCGGAACGCTGGCCTGGGCCGCGTTCGCGTTCTGGGCCCATGCCGCGCTGATCGGCGTGCGGCCCTTTGGCGGGGCCTGACAGGGCCGCCCCACTCCGCTTCGGCCCTCAGCCCACTGCGCGGATGCTGCCCAGCCGGCCGGCTTGGTAATCCTCCACGGCCTGCATCAATTCCTGGCGGGTGTTCATGACGAAGGGCCCGTACTGCGCGATCGGCTCGCGCAAGGGGCGGCCGGCGATCAGCAGCAAGCGCGCGCCGGCGTGACCGGCCACCAAGGCCACGCCATCACTGTCGGCGGGGCTGCTCAGCACCGCCATCTGACGCGCACGGGCTTCTTTGCCCAGCACCACCACGCTGCCGGTGTGCAGGTAGAGGAAGGCGTTCATCGCGGACGGCAGGGCCTGCTCAAAGCGTGTACCGGCCTGCAGGGTGATGTCCAGGATCACCGGCTCGGTTTTGGGGCGTTGCATCGCACCACTCACCGCGTGGGCGCCGCTGCCACACTGCCCGGCGATCACCCGCACCTGTGCCCCGGGGCCCTGCCAGCGGGGGATTTGCGCATCCTCGATGTCGCGGTAGCCGATGGGGCCCATCTTGTCGCTGCTGTGCAGGTTCAGCCACAGCTGAAAGCCGTCCATGCGGCCTTCGGTTTGCTCTGGCGTCTCGCTGTGGATCAAGCCGCGGGCGGCGGTCATCCACTGCACCCCACCGTCGGTGACCAGACCTTCGTGGCCTCCGCTGTCGCGGTGGCGCATGTTTCAAAGCCGCGGTGCGGATGGTCTGGAAAGCCCGCGATGTAGTCGTCCGGGCTGTCGCTGCCGAAGTGGTCCAACATCAAGAAAGGGTCCAGCCGTTGTTGCCAGGCTTGGGTGAGCACGCGGCTGAGCTTGACGCCGGCGCCATCTGACGTGGGGGTGCCGGCCACGAGGGCCTCGATGCCGCGCGGGCGCTGCAGGGGTGTGGTGTCCATGGCCCAACTGTAGGATGGGCTTGCAGGGCTTGCTTTCAAAGGGTTCGCATGCCGCGTTCGGCTGTGGCATTCTTGTGGGCATGACACACACACGCCGCCCCTTGTTGCCGCTCGCCCCCCTTACCCCGCTTACCCTGCTTGCCCCGCTTGCCCGCTTGCCCGCCGCCTGGCCCATGGCCTTGCCCGCCCTCTTGATCATGGGCGCGGCGCTGATGGCGCCCGTGCGCGTGCAGGCCAATACGCCCGCCGCGCCGTCCATCAACCCGCCGTCCAAGAACATCACCTGGTTGGCGGCCGCGCAAGACGCCGATATCGAGCGGGCCTTTGCCCAGGCCAAGGCCCAGAACAAGCCCGTGCTGCTGTATTGGGGCGCCACCTGGTGCCCGCCGTGCAACCAGCTCAAAGCCACCTTCTTCAACTCCCAGGACTTCGCGATCCAAGCGCGTGACTTTGTGGCGGTGCATGTGGATGGTGACCGGCCCGGCGCG
>RGEP01000134.1 GCA_009918225.1 Betaproteobacteria bacterium
AAGCATGCCATCCAGCGGCACGGGGGAGAGCTGCTGATCGACAGCGAATTGGGGCGTGGCTCGCGCTTCAGCCTTCGGGTGCCTTCGGCCCGGGTGAAGCAGCTGGAGCCGAGCGACGGTACACCAGGGTCGCAAAGTAGCGCTCGGTCGGCCGGCGAACCCGCTCACTGAAGGTCCAACCCGCCACCTCGGGAATGCCGCCGTCACGGCTTTCCGTGAGCAACAGGGTGGGGCAGTCCAGGCGCTGTGCGGCATCTGCGCGCGCATCCACCAGCCAACCTCCCTGCGCCTCCAAGGCGGCTACATAGGCCATCTGCATGCCTGGTGCGGCCAGGCAGGCGCCCGGCGCGAGCCGTGCAGCCAAGGCCTGCACCCACGGCGTCAGGCTGCGGGTGTAGTCCAGGGGATGCAGCAACAAGGTCATGGCCAGGAGCCAGTTCAGGAGCACACCGCCGGCCGGCAGTACCAGGCTCTTCCACAAGGCCTTGCGGTGTCGGGCCGTTCGCCACCGCACCAACCACAGCCACACGCCCGTGGCCCCCACACCCAAAACCAGGGCCAAGGCCTGAAAGTCCACCCGGTAGTCTGGTGCCACCGCCATGGCGTTGCGCAGCGGGGCCTCGGGCCAGCCGGTTTGCAGTGACAAATACACCACCCATACCGCCAGCGCCAAGGCGCTGCAGAAGAACACCGAGAACCAGTCCACCGCTGCGCTGCCACTGCGGCTGAGGGTGGGCAGCGCAAAGGCTGCCAGTACCGCGATACCGGGCAGGGCCAGCAGCAGGGTTCGGTCTGAGCCGCCCACCATCAAGGTCTGCAGCAGCGGCAGCAAGGCCAGCAGGCTGGGCACGGCGATGTGGCGCCGTCCCCATTGGCGGCGCCAGCGCCACAGGGTCAGCAAGGCCAGCGGCGCGGTGGGCCAGGTGAACCAGGCCAGAAGCCGCAGCAGCTGCAGCCCTTCGGCCGGCTCGTCGGGCCAATCCAGTGTGGCGCGAAAGGTGTGCAGGGCCACCCCCAGCAGGGCTGCCAACACCGTGCCGCTGGCCACCCACCAGCGCATCGGGCGCAAGGCCGGGTCTTCAGAGCGCAGGCACACCAGCGCTGCACCGACGCCGCAGGCCAGCGCAAGCTCAGCCGCGCCCGATGCCGACAACAAGGCCAGGCCCAAGAGGGCCATCAGGCCAGCATGCCAACCCCGTTGAGCCGGCAAGGCCAGGGCCCACAGGAGCAGGCACACCGAGCTCAACTGCATCAATTCAGGCGTGGTTTCATGGCCGAGTTGAAGCAAGCCCAAGGTGGCCATGAAGGCCAACAGCGCGCCGTCGGCCAGGGCTCGCGCATAGTCCTTGGGCTCGGCTTCACCGCCAAAGGCAAAGGCCACCGGTTGTGCCGCCTCGGTGCGCGCCAAGCGATAGGTCGCATACCAGATGAGCGCCATATTGGCGCCCAGGAGCAACACGAAGGGCAGCCGCGCGGCCAAGGGGGCGTACACGCCCAATGGCGTCAGGGCCGAAATGAACAGGGCGCCCAGTGCGTGGGCCGGCAGCGAGGCGTGAACCGACACCAGGCCCAGGGTGGGTTCCAGCCATGCGGTTCGCCCCTCGGCCATGGCCAGCATCACGCCATAGGCCGTCAGGTCGGCATTGCGCCAGGGGTCGCGCCCCACCAGCCCGGGCAGAAGGTAGACCGCGGCCATCAGCCAAAGCGCCAAGCGCGGCAAGCGCTGCGCCGCGTCCTTGGTGACCAGGGCCGGGGTGGTGATCATGTTCGCATCATGCCAAGAAGCGCCCGCGCATGAAAAAGGGCAGCCTGGGCTGCCCTGATGTCGAGGCTTGCGCCACTGTTGGTGCGCTTACTTCTTGAGGTGAGCGAACTTGTTGCGGAACTTCTCGACGCGTCCGCCCAGGTTGTCCACGCTCTTTTGCGTGCCCGTGTAGAAGGGGTGCGACTCGCTGGTGGTTTCCAGCTTCATGAGGGGCAGCTCACGGCCGTCATCCATCTTCACGGTTTCCTTGGTCTGCACGCACGAACGGGTGACAAACTTGAAGCCGTTGGACAGGTCCACGAAACACACGTCGCGGTAGTTGGGGTGAATGCCTTCTTTCATGGGGTCGCCTTTAACCTTTGTTCGGGGTGGTGGGCAGCCACGCGGCCTTGATGCTGCGCACTTGCCTCAGGAACGGTGAACCGCGGATTATAGCGTCAAAACCGCGGGCGCGGTCTGGCGCCCGCCAGCCTGGGCTTCAGCCGCCGCGGCGCATCATGTCGAAGAAGTCCAGGTTGTTCTTGGTGGCCTTCATCTTGTCGAGCACGAACTCCATCGCCTCGATCTCGTCCATGTTGTAGAGCAGCTTGCGCAGAATCCAGGTTTTTTGCAGGATTTCGGGCTTGAGCAGCAGCTCTTCGCGTCGGGTTCCGGTCTTGTTGATGAGGATGGAGGGGTACACCCGCTTTTCGGCCATGCGGCGGTCCAAGTGGATTTCGCAGTTGCCGGTCCCCTTGAACTCTTCGTAGATCACCTCGTCCATCTTGGAGCCGGTGTCGATGAGTGCGGTGCCGATGATGGTCAGGCTGCCGCCTTCTTCCACATTGCGTGCGGCGCCAAAGAAGCGCTTGGGGCGTTGCAGGGCGTTGGCGTCCACGCCACCGGTCAAGACCTTGCCCGATGAGGGCAACACATTGTTGTAGGCGCGTGCGAGTCGGGTGATCGAGTCCAGCAGGATCACCACGTCTTTCTTCAGTTCAACCAGGCGCTTGGCGCGTTCAATCACCATTTCGGCCACCTGCACGTGGCGCGCAGCGGGCTCATCAAAGGTGGAGGAGATGACTTCGCCACGCACGCCGCGAACCATTTCCGTCACTTCTTCGGGCCGCTCATCGACCAGCAGCACGATCAGGTGGATATCCGGGTGATTGGCCACCAGCGCATGGGCAATCTGCTTCATCATGACCGTCTTGCCGGTCTTGGGCTGTGCCACCAGCAAGGCCCGTTGTCCTTTGCCGATAGGGGCGATCAGGTCGATGATGCGGCTGGTGATGTTTTCTTCTGCCTTGATGTCGCGCTCGAGCTTGAACTGCTCCTTGGGGAACAGGGGCGTCAAGTTCTCGAACATGATCTTGTGCTTGTTCTCCTCGGGGGACAAGCCATTGACGCGGTCGACCTTCACCAGAGCGAAATAGCGCTCGCCATCTTTGGGCACCCGCACCTCACCTTCGATCATGTCGCCGGTGTGCAGGTTGAAGCGCCGAATCTGGCTGGGCGAGAGGTAGATGTCGTCGGTCGACGCCATGTACGAGGTGTCCGGCGAGCGCAGGAAACCAAAGCCGTCCGGCAAGACTTCCAGGACGCCGTCGCCGAAGACCTGTTCGCCCGCTTTGGCGCGCTTTTTCATGATGGCAAACATCAACTCCTGCTTGCGCATGCGAGAGACGTTTTCGATTTCCAGGGCTTCGCCTTGCTTGATGAGCTCGGAAACGTGCTGGGCTTTAAGTTCTGAGAGGTGCATAGAGGGCTGCCGCTAGTGAGCAACAAACCGGGTAGGCCCGGTGGGTGGCCGCTGAGGACCGGGTGCGAGGCTGCTGGGGCCCGCGCCGTGAGGGACTGGTGAGGAAAAGGCGGCCGGCACGGGTGTGGGCCGCGTGGGGGCTGGCGGGCGGCACTGGGTGCCGCAGATCGCCCCGCCTAGGACTTAAACAGGCCGGGCCCCCAAGAGCCCCGCCACGTTTAGACAGATTATAGATGCTCGTCGACGAAGGCAGCGAGCTGCGCCTTGGACAGCGCGCCGACCTTGGTGGCTGCCAGCTGGCCGCCCTTGAAAATCATCAGTGTGGGAATGCCGCGAATACCGAACTTGGCCGGCACATCGCGGTTCTCATCCACATTCATCTTGGCCACCTGCAGCCGCCCGTTGTAGTCCTTGGCGATGTCGTCCAGGATGGGGGCGATCATCTTGCAAGGACCGCACCATTCGGCCCAGTAGTCGACCAACACCGGGGTGGAGGCCTGGAGCACATCGCCTTCAAAAGAGGCGTCGGAGATGTGTTTGATCAGTTCGCTGCTCATGATTCCGAATGGGAGCCTGTGAATCGGTGGGCCCTGGTGCACCGAAGGGTGCTGCAAGCCTGGGAATGAACCGGGACGGGGCTGCAGGGCCGGGTGCGTCCACGGAACATGGGTGGGTGACGAGCCTGACCCCGGCACTGGGTTCGCCGGTTAGGGCTGCTTGGTTCCCCACCTGACCCGATTGGCCGTGTTCCCATGCGAGGAGGCCCGTCGCCTGCGGGTGATAGACCCTGATCAGCGAAGTTGCAGATCATCCGCGCTGTAGCGCAGTCCCAACGGTTCGATCAAAAGCTGTTTGGGCCCGGCTTCAACGGTGCCGGCCACCCAGGCCGGGACCCCGCAGGCTTGGGCGATCTCCACGGTGGCCTGCGCCTCTTGGGCGGTGACGAAGTAGGCAAAGCCGGCCCCCATGTTCAAGGTGGAATAGGCCTCCTGGTCGTCCAGCCCGGCGTGGTGTTGGATGAAGCGCAGGACGGGTGGTACCGGTGGAACCGTGTGCACCCGGTAGGTGAACGAGCCCGGGTGACGCAAGAGCTTGCGCCACCCGTGACCGGTGACGTTCACACAGTAGCGGGGGTAGATGCCCGACTTGGCCAAGGCCTCGCTCACCGGCGAATACAGGACCGTGGGGGCGAGCAGGCCTTCGCCGTAGGTCTGCCCGTCGTCCAGCGGAGAAAGGTAGCCCTGTGGCAGGCGCTCAACCAGTTGCCGTGCCAGGCTCAGTCCGTTGGCGTGGATGCCGCTGGAGGCCAGGATCACGATGGCATCTCCCGGCGCCAGGTGCTCGCCCACGCTCAGGCGGCTCTTGGGGCTGATGATGCCGGTGCAGGAAGCGGCCAGATCGATCCGGCCGTCTTCAACGATGCCGGCCAGCGCGGGCGTTTCACCCCCGCCCCAGGCCACCCCGCAGTGGTCGCAGGCCCGTTTCCAGCCTTCCACCAGGGCCTGCGCTCGCGGGCCGTGCGTGAACCATTGGCTGCCACCGGCAGCCCAGTAGGCTTGCACCACCAAGGGCGTGGCGCCGACGGTGATCAGGTCGTTCACCGCCATGGCAATGGTGTCTTGCGCGATCCCCTCATACCAGCTGCGACCGGTCAGGCCTTGCATCTCATCGGCGACCAAGGCTTTGGAGCCTAGGCACTCCACGATGCTGGCCAGGTAGAACGGCCCCACATCGACCACATAGGCCGACTCACCCCGTGAGGCCGGTACTTCGGAAAAGCCGTGCGTTTGAAGGTGGCTTGCCGTAGCAGCTGCTGCCCGTTGTGCGGCCACCTTCAACGGATCGATGAGGTCGTAATTGACGCCCGACTGTTCATAGGTCAAGGGCGTGGCAGG
>RGEP01000135.1 GCA_009918225.1 Betaproteobacteria bacterium
CGGTGCAGTTGCCAATCGCGCTCGCTCACATCGTTGGCCAGCACATAACCAGCCACGTGCTGCAGAGCGTCGGTTAGGGCCACACGCCGCGCGGTGCTGCCGATCACGATCCCCAGCTCCACCTCATAGTCCAGGGCCACCGAGCCCGGCGGCAGGGGAAGGTCGTCATCCGGGCCGGCCAGTGCGGTGATGCTTTTGGAAAACACGATGGGCTCGGTGGGGATGGCCATGCCCGCTTCAATCGCGTGTTGCCGGTAGTTCAGGCCCACACCCAAAAACTGGCGGATGCCCGCGATCGGCGAGCCCAGGCGCGTGCCCTCGGGCACCACCGCCAAGCTGGGGCCGCGCGCAGCCACCTGGCGCGCCAGGTCAGCCAGGGCCGCCGGTGCCAGCCGATCGGGGGTGATGTCGGGCAAGAGCGAAGACAGGTCTCGGATGCGACCTTCGTCATCCAGAAAGCCGGGTTTTTCGTGGCCCGCAGGGCCATGGCGCAAGAGCTTCATGTTGAGAGACCGGCTACAAGCGGTCGATGGGGGTTTCGGTGCAGACGCCCGAATCTACAGCAGGGGCTGCACTTGCGGCGGTGTTCGCGTGTTCGGCCGGTGCATGGCCAGCACCGGGGGCCTCGGCCATGGCGTATCGGTCGGCGCATCGAATGTAGAAGCTTGCGCCAAAGCGGGCCACGGGCGCGTAGTCCCTCAGGTTGACCCGCCAGCGCTCGGTGTCGATCAAGCCCTCGCGTGCGGCCATCCATTGCACGCGCCCAAAGAAAACATAACGGCTGTCCGTCTCCATGGTCTCATGCAGGACACATTCGAAGGCCACCGGGGCCTGCGCAATGCGCGGAGGCTGAACCGTCTGTGAGGGCACAGCAGACAGGCCCACCACTTCCAATTCGCTGACCTGCGGCGGATGCGCTACGCCGCAGTCGTGCATTTGCTGGCCCATGGCCTCGTCGGCCATGTGCACCACAAATTCGCCGCTGCGCAGGATGTTGGCGGCCGTGTCCTTGAGCCGCCCGTCCTTCAGGCGGTTCAGGCTGATCATCACCAGCGGCGGGTCCTCGCCCACCATGTTGAACATGGAAAAGGGCGCCGCGTTGACCACACCGTTCTCGCCCAGCGTGGTGACCAGTGCGATCGGCCGCGGCACGATCAGGCTGGCCATCAGCTTGTAGCGGGGGTAGGCCGGCAGGCTGCGGAAGTCGACTTCGGTCATGTGCACATTGTCGTGCCGACTCCTGGGCCGTACCGGCCCTGCGCTCAAACCACCACCTGCACGTTGGCCCGCTTGGCCACCGCCGACCAGGTGTCGATCTGCGAGCGGATCACCTTCACGAAGTCCTCACCCAATACCGGTGTGGAGCGCGGCAGGGTTTGCAGGTCCTCCAAGCGCGCGGCCACATCGGGCTTCCTCAGGATCTCGGGCATCAGCGCGGCCAGGCGCTGGGCGATCGGTGCGGGCAGGTTCTTCGGTCCAGACAGGCCCAGCCATTGCGAACCGGTCATGGACGGGAAGCCCTGCTCGGCGAAAGTGGGGATGTTGGGGAAGGCCGCCAGGCGCTGCGGTGTGGAGATGGCCAGGGCCCGCAGCGAACCCGCCTTGAGCTGGGCCACATTGGTGGTGATGGGGTCGAACAGCCCATCGATCTGGCCCGACAGCAGGTCTTGCATCGCCGGCGCGCTGCCTTGGTAGGGCACATGGTCGTGCTCGGGCGCCTTGCCCTCGAGCTTGAGCATTTCGCCAAACAGGTGGTTTGCGCTGCCGATGCCCGAGGTGCCGTAGCGCACGGGCTTGGTCTTGGCCGTGTTCACGTACTGGGCCAGCGAGGTGTAGGGCGAAGCGCCCCTGACCAACAGCACCATGGGCGCCTCCACCAACATGGCCATGTGGGTGAAATCGTTGATGGCGTCGAAGGGCATGGAGGTGCGCGTGGCCGCGGCGTAGATGTGCACGCTGGCGTGGCTCACGAGCAGCGTGTAGCCGTCGGCGGGCTGCTTGGCCACGAAGTCGGTTCCGATCAGGCCGCCGGCGCCCGGGCGGTTCTCCACGATCACCGATTGGCCCAGGGCTTGAGACAGGTGCGGCGCAATCAGGCGCGAAACCGTGTCCACCAGGCCTCCAGGCGGGAATTGCGCCACCAGCTTCACCGGGCCGCGTGCAGGCCAGGCGGACTGCGCGGACACCCAAGTGGGGCTGGACAGCAAGGCGGCACCGGCCGCAAGAATGTGACGACGCTTCATGGCGATTCCTCGAAGAGCCCGGGTACGGGGCTGGGGTTGAACGAAATGGCTCGCCACAGGTGCATGAACTGTGCCAAGCTGGAACACGACTTGCTGATGCACACCCGATGGACCCCACGATGAGCCCACCCGCGCCACCGCGTATCCTCTTGATCAACCCCAACACCACGTCGGCGGTCACCGCGCGGCTGCAAGCCCATCTGCAGCCGAGGTTGCCCGCGGGCAGCGAGCTGTGGGCCCGCACCGCTGCCTTTGGCGCCCCCTACATTGCCTGCGAAAGCAGCCATGCGGTGGCCGCGCATGCGGTGCTGCAGGCCTGGGCGGCCGAGCCCACGGCCGATGCGGTGCTGATCGGCTGCTTTGGCGACCCGGGGCTCTTTGCCCTGCGCGAGCACGCGTCCGTACCGGTGACGGGATTGGCCGAAGCGGCCTTCATCGAGGCGGCCCGCCACGGGCCCTTTGCCGTGGTGACGGGCGGCGAGCGTTGGCGCCCCATGCTGCAGCGCTTGGCGCAGGCCCTGGGGTTCGGGCCGCAGCTGATGCATATCGAAACCATGGTCCCCAGCGGCGCGCAGATGCTCGCCGACCCGGCCTTGGCCCATGAGCACCTCGACCGCGCCATCGGGCAGGCCGCGGCCCACGGCGCACGGTCCATCATCATTGGGGGGGCAGGTCTGGCCGGATGGGCTGCACGGCTGCAAGCGCAAGCCCCCGTGCCCCTCATCGACAGCGTCGAGGCTGGACTGCGCGTCTTGCTCAACCGCGAGATGCCTGCGCCCCCTCCGGCCCACCAGCCCCGCCCAGACTTGGTGCAGTGGCTCCCCAATCTGGGGCGTGCCGGCGCCCCTTCTTGAACACCCCGATACCCGCGACCACCTCCTGTACACCCCCCGTACACCCCACGTACACCCATGCCCCATGAGCACCTCTGCACCTCCTTATGCCGGTTCACTGCCCGACCACGGCCGCTTTGACTACCAGCCCATCACACGGCGCCCGTTCTGGCGCTGGCCCGGTGGCGCAGGCCTGGCGGTGTACCTGGCCGTCAACCATGAGCACTTCGCCTTTGGAGAGGGACTGGGGGCCATGCTCGGTCCCGCCTCGCCCCAACCCGATGTGCTGAACTACAGCTGGCGCGAGTACGGCAACCGCGTCGGGGCATGGCGGTGTTTGGAATTGCTGGATGAACTCCGGCTGCCGGCTGCAGCCCTCATCAACACGGCCCTGTATGACCACTGCCCGGAGCTGGTGGCCGCTTGCGTGGCGCGCGGCGATGAACTGGTGGGCCACGGCCACACCAATGCCGAGCGCCAAGGGGTTTGGTCTGAAGAACAGGAGCGCGCACTGCTGGCCGACTGCCGTGCCCGCATGCAGCGGCACAGCGGACAGGCTGCACAGGGCTGGTTGTCACCGTGGATCAGCGAGAGCCGGCTCACACCCGATTTGCTGGCGGAAACCGGCTACCGCTACAACCTGAACTGGTGCCATGACGACCAGCCCGTGGCCATGCGCACCCGCAGCGGCCAGCGTTTGTGGTCCATCCCCTATCCCCAGGAGCTCAACGACATCCCCATGATCATGGCGCGCCAGCTGGACGCCAAAGATTTCGCGCAAATGATCATCGACCAGTTCGATGAGATGCTGGAGCAGTCCCGCCACCAGGCTTTGGTCATGGGCATCGCCCTGCACCCGTACATCGTGGGCCAGCCTTATCGCTTGCGTCACCTGCGCCGGGCGCTGCAGCACATCGCCGTGGCCAGCGGCCAAGCCCATGCGGGCACCGGTGTGTGGATCACCACCCCTGGGGCGATCTGCCAAGTGGCCCAGGACGTTCACGACGCTCAAGCCTCCCCGGCGGCAGCAGGGGGCCCAGCCCAGTCGCCCAGGTGAAGGATCGAACATGAGCGCTGCGAAACTGCTCCAAGCTGCATCCAAGGCCCCGCGAACACGCCCGCGAACACGCCCGCAAACAGACCCTCGGAAAGGCCCACGAAACGGCCCACGACAGGACCCGCGAAAAGAACGCAGGGCTGCCGCAAGCCAGGGCCGCAGCAGCACAGGGGCCTTGAGCCGCCCGGCGCGCACCGTCGGCCTCGTGGGCCTGGGCATCATGGGCCACCTCATGGCCCGTGCCCTGCGTCAGCAGGGCTATGAGGTCTGGGGGCATGACCCGCTGCCGTCGGCCCGCCAACGCTGCGCCAAGCTCGGCGTGCACACCCCCGGCTCGAACGCGCAGGTGGCCGCGCATGCGGACCTGCTCATCCTGTGCCTGCCCAGCACCCGTGCCTTGCAACAGGTGGTGCACGAGCTGTCGGCGGTGCCGGTGTCCGGCCCGGCGCAGGTGCTGGTGGAGTGCAGCACCTTGCCCTTGGCCGACAAGCAGGCCGCTGCTGCGGCCTTCAAGCGCCAGGGCCGACAGCTCCTGGACGCGCCCATCAGCGGCACGGCCACGCCGCAGCCGCAGGCCAACT
The DNA here is from genome assembly GCA_009918225.1 of Betaproteobacteria bacterium. Taxonomy (GTDB): domain Bacteria; phylum Pseudomonadota; class Gammaproteobacteria; order Burkholderiales; family Burkholderiaceae_C; genus RFTU01. The sequence goes on from RGEP01000135.1 coordinate 4,715, forward strand.
GGATCATGTACCTCAGCGGCCCGGTGGCCGCCTGTCGCCAAGCAGCAGCCGTGGTGCAGGCCTTCACCCTCAAGGCGCCGCGCGTTGGCGCCTTCGGCGCCGGCATCCGCTTGAAGATCGCCGCCAACCACCTGGTGGGCATCTACAACGTGGCCTACGCCGAAATGGTGGCCCTGTGCCGTGCCATGGGCCTGGACCCCAAGGTGGCGCTGGCCCACATGGCCGACAGCCCCTATATCGGCACCGGCCTGATGGCCTTGCGCATGCCCATGATGATCGAGCGCCAGTACGAGCCGGCCACCATGAAGATCGAGCTGTGGCAGAAGGACATGCAGGTGATCGGTGAAATGGCCCGAGCCGCGCAATGCCCGCTGCCGCTCTTGAACACCTGCGCATCCCTGTACACGGCTGCCATGGCCCAGGGGCGGGCGGCGCAGGACACAGCCGCCGTGGCCGAGGTGTTGGCGGGGCTGGCGGCCACCGGCGCTCGAAGCGGATCTCGCGGCGCGGCCTGAGGCCCGCCTTCACCCGGCATGCGTTTTGCGTGTACTGGCTGGTATACCAGCGAGTGCACCAAAAACATGCGTACCGAAACCACCCTGCTGACGATTCAAGACTGGCACGAAGCCTATCGGTCGGGTGCCTGCGCTGCGGACC
>RGEP01000136.1 GCA_009918225.1 Betaproteobacteria bacterium
CTTGGCATAGGGCACGTGCAGGAACTCATTGGGGCCGTGGGCGTTGGACTTGGGGCCCAGCACGCCGCACACCATCATCTGCGCGCGCGGGAAGCCCTTTTGCAGCATGCTCATCAAGGGAATGGTGCCGCCTTGGCCGATGAAGCCCACGGGCGCCCCGTAGTGCGCGCGCGAGGCACCGTCGAGCGCCTTCATCAGCCAGGGCGCGATGTCGGGCGCATTCCAGCCACTGGCACCGAAGGCGCCGGCCCGCCCATCGGGCGTGAAGCTCACCTTGGCGTTGTAGGGTGCGTTGTCTTCGAGCAGGGCCTTCAGGCGCAGCGCGGCCTCGTTGCCGTCCACCAGGGGCGGCAGGCGCAGGCTGAGCTTGAAGGCGGTGTAGGGGCGCAGCACATTGCCCGCGTTCTTCAGCTCGGGAAAGCCATCGGCACCCACCACCGACAGCGTGGGCCGCCAGGTGCGGTTGAGCAGGGCCTGCACCGGGTCAGTGGTGGTGGGCAGGGTGGCCGCACCATCAGCGCCACAAGCCCAGGGGAAGCGCTTCCACACCTCGTCGCCCAAGATGCCGGCCGTGGCCTGGGCCTGCGCCAGGCGCTCGGCGGGAATCTCACAGTGAAAGCCCTCGGGCAGCAGGTGGCCCGTGCGGGCATCTTCCAAGCGGTCCAACACCTGGCGCAGGATGCGAAAGGAAGACGGCACCAGGCCGCTGGCGTCACCGGAGTGGATGCCCTCGGTCAAGACCTCGACCTTCAACACACCGGACACCATGCCGCGCAGGCTGGTGGTCAGCCACAGCTGCTCATAGTTGCCCGCGCCCGAGTCCAGGCACACCACCAGGCTGACGTCGCCCAGGCGGGGCTTGAGCTGCTCGATGTAGGCCGGCAGGTCAAACGAGCCGCTCTCTTCGCAGGTTTCAATCAGGCCCACCACGCGTGGACGTGAGGCGCCTTGACGGTCCAGCGCTTCCAGTGCAGTCACCGCCGCATAGGCGGCATAGCCGTCATCGGCACCACCGCGGCCGTACAGCTTGCCGTCTTCCAGTTTGGGCGTCCAGGGCCCGAGGTCGCTGCGCCAGCCGTTGAATTCGGGCTGCTTGTCCAGGTGCCCATACACCAGCACGGTTTGGCCGCTGGCGTTTTCACCGCGTGCCGGTACTTCAAAGAAGATCACCGGCGTGCGGCCCTCCAGCCGGATGAGCTCGAGCTTGAGCCCCGGCACCTGGCGCGATTCGATCCAAGCCGCAGCATCACGGGCCACGCGGTCCAACAGGCCCTGCTGGGCCCATTGGGCGTCAAACATGGGGCTCTTGGCCGGGATGGCGATGTAGTCCTGCAGCGCCGGGACGATGGCGCGGTCCCAGCGGTCATCAGCGAAGTCCTGCAGGGCGGCCGGCTCCAGCAGGGTCAGGCGTTCGGGTGCGTTCATCGTCGGCTCCTGGCGTGGCGGATTTCAGCTCAGCCAAGCATCGTAGCCCGTCTTGAGGATCAGCAGCGTCACCACCGCGATGAAGAAATGCCGGATCAGGGCTGAGCCGTGTTTGAGCGCCAGCCGTGTGCCCAAGAGGCTGCCGGCCATATTGGCCAGGGCCAACACCGCGGCCAGCTGCCACCACACGTGCCCGCTCAGCGCGAACAGCAGCAGGGCCGAGCTGTTGGTGGCGGTGTTGAGCAACTTGGCGCCCGCCGAGGCGTGCAGGAAGTCCCAACCCAACAGGCGCACCAGGGCAAACACAAAGAAGCTGCCGGTGCCGGGCCCGAAAACGCCGTCGTAGAACCCCACCACCAGGCCGATGGCCGCGGCCGCGGCAGCTTGTCGGCGGCCGGCCCATCGCGGGGCGTGGTGTTGGCCCAGGTCTTTGCGCATCAGGGTGTAGGCCAGCACCAGCAGCAGCAACACGGGCAGCGCCTTCTTCAAGCCACTGGGGTCGATCTGGGTGACCAACCACGCGCCCCCCGCGCTGCCGGCCAGGGCGGCGGGCAAGGCTGGCAGCACCGCCCCCCAGGGCATTTGCACCCGCTTGGCGTACTGGACGGTGGCCAATGCCGTGCCCCACACCGCGGTGGCCTTGTTGGTGCCAAACAAGGTGGCCGGGCTCAGGTTGGGAAACACGCTGAACAAGGCCGGCAGGAGCACCAAGCCGCCGCCGCCGATGATGGCGTCGACGAACCCGGCCATCAGGGAGGCTGCGGCCACGAGCAAGAGGTCGGGCATGAACAGGATGGCTTGCGTGGGCCGGCGGATGGGTTGAACAGTGGGCGGGCCGGGAAAAACAAAAGGCGTCGGGTGTGCCGACGCCTCTTGCAGTTTGGCAGCCTGGATGGGGCTGCCGGTGCCGGCACCGGGTGGGTGAACGGCATCCCAATTGTGTGTCTCCTCGCACCCCCGCGCCTTGGGAACCGGTTCAAGTCCCCTGGCCGAGTTGGGCAAATGTATGCACGCCAACCCGCGGGGACCACCGGGCTAACCCTGCCACCCGCACCGGCCCAAGCCCTGGGCTTCAGGCTGCGTCTTGCGCCACCCAGGCCGCCGCCCGTTCGGCAATCATCAGCGTGGGGCTGTTGGTGTTGCCACTGGTGATGGTGGGCATCACGCTGGCGTCCACCACCCGCAGCCCGGCCACGCCCTTGACGCGCAGGCGCGTGTCCACCACGGCCAGGGGGTCGTTTGGGCGCCCCATCCGGCAGGTGCCCACCGGATGGAAGATGGTGGTGCCGATGTCACCCGCCAGTCGAGCCAGGTCTTCATCGCTTTGGAATTGCACGCCGGGCTTGACCTCTTGAGGCTCGAAGGGGGCCAAGGCCGGTTGCGCTGCAATGCGCCGCGTCAGGCGCAGGCTGTCGGCGGCCACCTGCCGGTCTTCTGGGGTGGTCAGGTAGTTCGGCTGAATCAAGGGCGCGTCTTGAGGGTCGGCAGACCGAAGGTCCACCCGGCCCCGGCTGCTCGGGTTGAGGTTGCACACGCTGGCGGTGATGGCGTCAAAGCGGTGCAGGGGCTGGCCGAACGCGTCCAGGGACAAGGGCTGCACGTGGTACTGCACATTGGGCCACTCATGCGCGGGGCTCGAGCGGGTGAAGGCGCCCAACTGAGACGGCGCCATGCTCATGGGGCCGGTGCGGCGCAGCAGGTATTCCAGGCCGATCCGCGCCTTGCCCCACAGGCTGTTGGCCAGGGTGTTCAGGGTGCGGGTGTGTTTGACGCTGAACACGGCACGGATCTGGAGATGGTCCTGCAGATTGCCGCCCACGCCTGGGGCGTCCAGGCGCACGGGCACACCCAGGCGATGCAGATGTTCGGCCGGTCCGATGCCCGAGCGCTGCAGCAGCGCCGGCGTGGCCACGGCACCGGCGCACAACAACACCTCGCGCGCGGCCAGGACGGTGACGGCCTCGCCGCGGCCTTGCGGACGCAGCACCACCCCGGTGGCGCGCCACGCAGGGTTGGAGGAACCCTCAGACGGCGCGGCGCCGGCTGCGATCGGGATCTGCGAGCCGCCCACACCCTCCAGCAGCACCCGTTCGACCAGGGCGCCGGTCCAGATTTCCAGGTTGGGCCGGTTGGCGGCGGGCTTGAGGAAACCCCGTGCAGTGTTCCAGCGCAGGCCCGCTTTTTGGTTCACCTCGAAGTAGCCCACGCCTTCGTTGTTGCCCAGATTGAAGTCGTCGGTGGCCGGAATACCGGCTTGCACGGCGGCCTGGGAGAAGGCGTCCAAGATCGGCCAATGCAAGCGCTGGCGCTCGACCCGCCATTCGCCACCGGCCCGCACCCCGGTCGGGTCATGTCCGGGGGCCGCATGGCCGGGGCGTTCCCCTGCCCAGTGGTCTTCATGGGCCAAAAAGTGGGGCAGGCAGTCGTCCCAGCTCCAGGCGGGGTCGCCGGTCAGCTCGGCCCATTGGTCGTAGTCGCGGCGCTGGCCCCGCATGTAAATCATGCCGTTGATGCTGGAGCAGCCCCCCAAGACCTTGCCCCGCGGATAACGCAAGGCCCGCCCGTTGAGGCCGGGCTCGGCTTCGGTTTGGTACATCCAGTCGGTGCGGGGATTGCCGATGCAGTAGAGGTAACCCACGGGCACGTGCACCCAGAGGTAGTCGTCCCTTCGGCCGGCCTCCAGCAGCAGGACCCGCACCTGCGGGTTGGCACTCAGGCGGTTGGCCAGCAGGCAGCCGGCTGTGCCGGCCCCCACGATGACATAGTCAAAAGGGCGGTTGCTGGAACTCATGGCGCGCATTGTGGCCATCCCCCGGGCCGCCGGCACAGGCGGCATGGGTGGGTTTCTATTGAGTCCAATAAACAACAAATACCCGCAAGCCTCAATGGTGTGCCGGGGGGGTAGCTGATAATGCCGAAGTCTGGGTTTGATGCGGCGCCTTCGCTTGAATGGTTCACGACGGGTTGAAGCTCTACCAGGTTCCAGTGATGAAAGGGCTTCCCCATGGGAAACAAGTTGTATGTGGGCAATCTGGCCTACAGCGTTCGTGACGAGTCCCTGCAAACGGCATTTGCTCCGTTTGGCACGGTGACATCGGCCAAGGTGATGATGGACCGCGAAACCGGCCGTTCCAAGGGCTTCGGCTTCGTGGAAATGGGTTCGGACGCGGAGGCGCAAGCCGCCATCAACGGTATGAATGGTCAGGCCCTGGAAGGCCGCGCCATTGTGGTCAATGAGGCCCGTCCCCGCGAAGAGCGCCCGGGCGGCTTCGGCGGCGGTGGCGGCCGTGGTGGCTACGGCGGCGGTGGCGGTGGCGGCGGTGGCCGTTCACCCTACGGCGGTGGTGGCGGCGGCGGCGGTGGCCGTGGCGGCTACGGCGGCGGCGGTGGTGGTGGTGGCTACGGTGGCGGCGGCGGTGGCCGTGGCGGCTACGGTGGCGGTGGCCGCGACGGCTACTGATCCGTCGGGCACCCAAGGTACCCATCCCTCGAACCCCGGCGTGCCGGGGTTTTTTCATGGGGCTACAAGTTGTCCATGGTCCCCCTGTCCCTGATGACCCGTTGCCTGGGTCCAAACGGCCCCACTCCGCCAGCGGTATGAGTGTCTCGCTCCCTTGCGTTGGGCCCGCGGTGTCGGCGGCCGATTGGGCGGCGGCGGGCCACATCGTGGCCGAGTACGCCCGGGGTTTGGGGGTCGACTTGTCTTTCCAGGCCATTGAGGACGAGCTGGCCGACCTGCCTGGGCATTACGCGGCCCCGGGTGGCGCCCTTTTGCTGGCCCGGGTCGGCGGCGAGGTGGCCGGTTGCGGTGCCGTCAAACCCCTGCCCGATGCCGACTATGCCAATGCCTGCGAGATGCGCCGCTTGTATGTGCGGCCAGCCTACCGGCGCTTGGGCCTTGGGCGCCTCTTGGCCCAGGCCCTGATGGACTGG
>RGEP01000137.1 GCA_009918225.1 Betaproteobacteria bacterium
CCCGAAATTGGGCGACGCCAGCCTGCGCGCGCCGTGCAGCCAGCCGGCGTCCCACGGGGTGGGCGTCATCCCTCGGCCTGCTGCCGATGTGCCTCGCTGCAGTACTGGCCCGTGCGGCCAGCGACCGCATCGGTGTGCGCTGCACCTGCCGCACACCGATGCGGTCGCTGGCCGCACGGGCCAGTACTGCAGCGAGGCGCACCGGCAGCAGGCCGAGGGATGACGCCCACCCCGTGGGACGCCGGCTGGCTGCACGGCGCGCGCAGGCTGGCGTCGCCCAATTTCGGGCCACGGCCCGACGGAGCGCAGGTCGATCTGATCGTCATCCACTCGATCAGCCTGCCGCCTGGGCAGTACGGCGGCGAGGAGGTGCAGCGACTCTTCACCAACACGCTGGACTACAACGCGCATCCATACTTCGCGCAGCTGCGCGGGCTGCAGGTCTCGTCGCACTTTTATGTGCGCCGCAACGGCGAGGTTTGGCAGTTCGTCAGCACGCACGATCGCGCATGGCATGCGGGTGCATCGCACTACCGCGGCCGCGACAACTGCAACGACGACTCGGTGGGCATCGAGCTCGAGGGCCTGGAGGGCGAGCACTTCGAGGACGCGCAGTACGACCGGCTGGCCGAGCTGTGTCGCGCCATCGCCAGCGGGCATCCGATCGCACACGTCGCCGGCCACGAGCATGTGGCGCCAGGCCGCAAGCAGGACCCCGGGGTCGGCTTTGACTGGGCGCGGTTGCAGTCGCTGTTGCGCTGGAGCCCTCAGTACTTTCCCGAAGGCGTGTTGAGCACGCGCAAGGCAAGCGACTGAGCCGCCTGCTGCGCGCCGCGTGCCGCAGCACCTCTTTGATTCATGACGCGGCGCACAAGTGCCGAGCCGGTGCGGCTTGCACGCCCAAATGCCGCGCCCGGCCGCGCCACTGCGTGATGTGCGGGCGCACAGCCGCGCCGCTTCGTCCTCGCAGCCTGATCCCCCGCACGGCGGTACAGATTTGACAAATCGGCACAATCGCACACAGAGCTCAACACGCTAGATATGGGGTCTTGAACCCCCCCGACACCCCAGATATAGTGTGTCAACGGACAGCCACCCTACCGTGGCACCGGCGGCCTTGAGGCCGCGGACCCCGCCGCCGCCACGCAGGGCGGCCCCGGAATACGAGACCGCACAACACACAGAAGAGGAACGAATGCAAGCAGCAGTCAGCACGCCCGGCACCCAGAGTCAACCCACATCGGCCGCAGGCCTGATGAGCCCGCCCACCGGGGCACCGGCCAGTGCGCTTGCCAACTACCAGATCATCCGACGCAACGGCGCCGTGGTGCCGTTCGAGCCCAACAAGATCGCCATCGCGATGATGAAGGCCTTCCTTGCGGTGCACGGCACCCAGGGCGCGGCTTCCGCCAGCGTGCGCGAGGTGGTGGACCAGCTCACGCAGCACGTGGTGCGCGCGATGGTGCGCTCGCGCCCGGGCGGCGGCACCTTCCACATCGAGGATGTGCAGGACCAGGTCGAGCTCGGCCTGATGCGCGGCGGTCACCACGAGATCGCACGCGCCTACGTGCTCTACCGCGAGCGCCGCGCCCAGGAGCGCGCCAAGCAGACCGAACAGGAAATGCCGAAGGCGCCGCAGCTGCACGTGCTCGACGGCGGCCAGCGCGTGCCGCTGGACATGGCGGCGCTGCAGTCGCTGATCACCTCTGCCTGCGCCGGCCTCAACGCCGACGTCAAGGCCGAGCCGGTGATCGCCGAGACGCTGCGCAACCTGTACGACGGCGTTCCGATCGACGAGGTGTACAAAGCCGCCATCCTGGCCGCGCGCACCCTGATTGAAAAGGAGCCGGGCTACACCCGGGCCACGGCGCGTTTGTTGCTGCACACGATCCGCAAGGAAATCGTGGGCCGCGAACTCAGCCAAGCCGAGATGGTTTCGGCCTACGCCGAGTACTTCCCGCAGTTCATCCGCAAGGGCGTGGAGGCCGAACTGCTTGATGAGAAGCTGCTGCAATTCGATTTGGCCAAGCTGGGCGCAGCCCTGAAGGCCGATCGCGACCTGCAGTTCGACTACCTGGGCCTGCAAACCCTGTACGACCGCTATTTCCTGCACATCGACGAAACGCGCATTGAGATGCCCCAGGCCTTCTTCATGCGCGTGGCCATGGGGCTGTCGCTGGGTGAAATCGACCGCGAAGCCCGCGCCATCGAGTTCTACAACGTGCTGTCGACCTTCGACTTCATGAGCTCCACGCCCACGCTGTTCAACAGCGGCACGCGGCGCTCCCAGCTGTCGTCTTGCTACCTCACCACCGTGGCCGACGACCTCGACGGCATCTACGAAGCCCTCAAGGAAAACGCCCTGCTGTCCAAGTTCGCCGGTGGCTTGGGCAACGACTGGACCAATGTGCGTGCCCTGGGGTCCTACATCAAGGGCACCAACGGCAAGAGCCAGGGCGTGGTGCCCTTCCTCAAGGTGGTCAACGACACGGCGGTGGCCGTCAATCAAGGGGGCAAGCGCAAGGGGGCGGTGTGCGCCTACTTGGAAAGCTGGCACCTGGACATTGAAGAATTCCTGGAGCTGCGCAAGAACACGGGTGACGACCGCCGCCGCACCCACGACATGAATACCGCCAACTGGATCCCCGATCTGTTCATGAAGCGGGTGATCGAGGGTGGCGACTGGACGCTCTTCAGTCCTTCGACCTGCCCCGACTTGCACGACAAGTTCGGCAAGGCTTTTGAAGAGGCCTACACCGCCTATGAGCGCAAGGTCGACAGTGGCGAGATCAAGCTCTACAAGCGCATGCCCGCCAAGGACCTGTGGCGCAAGATGCTGTCCATGCTGTTCGAAACCGGACACCCCTGGATCACCTTCAAGGACGCCTGCAACGTCCGCTCGCCGCAGCAGCATGTGGGCGTGGTGCACTCCTCCAATCTGTGCACCGAGATCACGCTCAACACCAACGATTCTGAAATCGCGGTGTGCAACTTGGGCTCGGTGAACCTGTCGCAGCACCTCAAGGATGACGGGCAGGGCGGCAAGGCCATCGACCACGACAAGCTCAAGAAGACGGTGTCGGTGGCCATGCGCATGCTCGACAACGTGATCGACATCAACTACTACGCCGTGAAGAAGGCGCGCGACTCCAACCTGCGCCACCGCCCGGTGGGCTTGGGTGTGATGGGCTTCCAAGACGCGCTGTACCAGATGCGCCTGCCCTATGCCTCGGCTGAGGCCGTGGAGTTTGCCGACCGCTCCATGGAGGCCTTGTGCTACTACGCCTATTGGGCCTCTACCGATCTGGCAGCCGAGCGTGGGCGCTACACCAGCTTCCGCGGCTCGCTGTGGGACCGCGGTGTCTTGCCCCTGGACTCGGTCAAGCTGCTGTCTGAGCAGCGCGGCGGCTATGTGGACGTGGACCTCTCCTCCACCCTGGACTGGAACGCCCTGCGCTCGCGCATCGCCGAACACGGCATGCGCAACAGCAACTGCGTGGCCATTGCCCCCACCGCCACCATCTCCAACATCATCGGCGTGGATGCCTCGATCGAACCCTGCTTTGGCAACCTGTCGGTCAAGTCCAACCTCTCCGGCGAGTTCACCGTCATCAACGAGTACCTGATCCGCGACCTCAAGCGTCTGGGCCTGTGGGACGACGTGATGATCATGGACCTCAAGCACTTCAAGGGTTCCTTGTGGCCCATCGACCGCGTACCCGTGGAACTCAAGCGCCTGTATGCCACGGCTTTCGAGGTGGAGCCGGTGTGGTTGGTCGAAGCCGCAGCCCGTCGCCAGAAGTGGATTGACCAGGCTCAGTCGCTGAACATCTACATGGCCGGCGCATCGGGCAAGAAGCTCGATGAAACCTACAAGCTCGCCTGGGCGCGTGGCCTCAAGACCACCTACTACCTGCGCACGCAAAGCGCCACACACGTGGAGATGAGCACGGTCACACGCGGTGGCCAACTCAACGCAGTGCCCAGCAGCGGCGGTGTGGCCGGTGCTGCGCCTTCAGCCATTGATGCGGCGGCTGCTCAGGCGCGCGCCCAACAAGACAACACGCCCGCAACCGACATCAAGTTCTGCTCGATCGACGATCCAACTTGCGAGGCTTGCCAGTGATACACCGACTCGCGTTGGGCACACCGCTTGCTCAATTCGATGCTTGATCACAACACGAAGCACTGTCCAGCGATGGAAATGCTTGGTGTTGTGACAGAACGCTCTGATAATTCGAACTGTTAAGGAATGCAGCAATGCTGGTTTGGGAAGACGACTCTCGTACCCACAACACCACCGCCCGTGTGGTGCCTGCTCCCGACCCCGCAGTCACCATCCGCTCTGCGGTGGAAACTCCGTCTGTGTCGCCCGTGTCCGCTGAATCTTCGGCTGCGGCGCCGGCTGCTCCGCACCGCCCGCAGTCAGCGGCCTTCGCCGCTCCGGCGGTGATGCCCTTGAAGGAATTGGCGGCGGCCATGCCGGCCTCTGCTGCGCTGGCGCCCAGTGCTTCGGCACCGGCTTCGTCCGAGCGCCGCGTCAACGCGGCTGACAAGCGCATCATCAACGGCCAAACCGACGTCAACCAACTGGTGCCGTTCAAGTACAAGTGGGCCTGGGAAAAGTACCTCGCCACCTGCGCCAACCATTGGATGCCGCAAGAGATCAACATGTCTCGCGACATCGCGCTGTGGAAAGACCCCAACGGCCTGACCGAAGACGAGCGGCGCATCATCAAGCGCAACTTGGGCTTCTTCGTCACCGCCGATTCCCTGGCGGCCAACAACATCACGCTGGGCACCTACCGCCACATCACGGCGCCTGAGTGCCGGCAGTTCCTGCTGCGCCAAGCCTTTGAAGAGGCCATCCACACCCACGCCTATCAGTACATCGTCGAGTCGCTGGGCCTGGACGAAAGCGAAATCTTCAACGCCTACCACGAGGTGTCATCGATTCGGGACAAGGACGAGTTCCTGATCCCCTTCATCGACGCCATCATGGACCCCAACTTCCAAACCGGCACCCCCCAAGCCGACCAGACCCTGCTCAAGAGCCTGATCGTCTTCGCCTGCCTCATGGAAGGCTTGTTCTTCTACGTGGGCTTCACCCAAATTCTGGCCCTGGGTCGGCAGAACAAGATGACCGGTGCTGCCGAGCAATATCAGTACATCCTGCGCGACGAGTCGATGCACTGCAATTTCGGCATCGACCTCATCAACGCCATCAAGATGGAGAATCCCCATCTGTGGACGGCCGAATTCAAGACCGAGATCCGCGCCCTGTTCATGAAGGCGGTGGAGCTCGAGTACCGCTATGCCGAAGACACCATGCCGCGCGGCGTGCTGGGTCTT
>RGEP01000138.1 GCA_009918225.1 Betaproteobacteria bacterium
TACCGGCGCTGAGGTTGACCCGAAGAATTTTTCCTGCCCAACTCATAGTTGACTCCTGAAGGGGTTTGGCGAAGGTTCGTTCGGTGTGCGGTGGAGCTTCAATCAATCCGAAGCATGACCACCGCCGCAAGGTGTGAGGGGGATCAGGCCGCGGGCTGATTGCCCAGCTTGTCGGCCCAGGCCTGCATCTTGTTCAGGCCGGTCCAGTTGGCGTCCACATAGGTGATGGCGCCAGTGGGGCAGGCCGTGGCACAAGCGGGGTCGCCGCCGCACAGGTCGCACTTCTGGACCTTGCCGGTTTCTTGCACATAGTTGATGGTGCCGAAGGGGCAGGAAATGGTGCACACCTTGCAACCCACGCAGGTGGATTCGTTGACCACCTTGGCGCCGGTGGCCTTGTCAACGGTGATGGCCTCCACCGGGCAGGCGTGCAGGCACCAGGCTTCGTCGCACTGGGTGCAGGTGTAGGGCACCTTGCGCCCCGTGTGGTGGAAGTCGAAGACCTTGATGCGCGACTTGGCCGGGGCGTAGGTGGCGTAGTTCTCGAACGAACAGGCCATCTCGCACTGGAGACAGCCGGTGCACTTCTCCGGGTTGATGTGCAGCGTCTTTTGCATGGACTTCCTCTTGAGTCTGTAGGGGACGGGAACCAACTGCGTATGGTGCTGACAAGCACTGAACTCCTCTACCTAGGTGTAACCCTAGACGGGCATTCAGCGCCTGCCCCGCTGCAGACTCACAGTGGCGTGGCCAGGCGCAGGCTCAACAGTGCGTTGCGCGGGGCGCCCGGTTCGAAGAAGCGCCCATTGGCGTCGTTGACGATGACGCTGGCGGCATGGCGCCGGTCCAGCAGGTTGTCCACGCGCCACAGGGATTCGAGCCGCCAGGTGCCGCCCAAACGCCAGGCTTTGGACCAGCGCAGCCCCATCAGGCCGTAGCCGGGGGCCGCGTCGGTGTTTCGGTCGTTGACCGGCACCGAGCCCACCGCGCGCCACTCCAGGGCAGCGTCACCCAGAACCGGATCGGCGCGGCGCCACTCCACATAGGCCCACGCCCGGGGCGTGCCCGCAATCCGATTGCCGGGGGTGACCACAGCCGTCGGGGTTGTACAGGGTATACCCTCACAGGTGAGGAAGCGGTCTTCATAGGTGGCCTGCAACACCGTGGCGGCCAAACGGACCTGCCATTGACGGTCCAGGCGCCAGGTGCTGCCGGCCTCCAGGCCGCGCCGCAAGGTGCGCCCCACATTCTGAAAAGCGGATCGGCCGCCAGCGTTGGTGGCCACGCCAATTTCGTTTTCGGTACGGGCTTCAAACACGGCCACATCCCCGTCCAGGGTGGCCGTTCGAGCCTTGAAGCCAAACTCCAGTTGCGCGCTGGACTGGGCCTTCAAGCCGGTGTTGAAGCCGCCCGTGCCATCGGCACGATAGGCCAATTCCCCCAGGGTGGGTGACTCAAAACCGCGCCCTGCGCTCAGGTGCAGGTTCAGCCCTGGGGACGCCTGCCAACGCAAGCCCCACACCGGGTTGGTGTAGCGAAACTGCAGACGGCCGGAGTCGTCGCCGTTGCTGAGATAGCGGTCCCGCGCGCTGAGGTCGACCCGGCCGCTGCGGCCACCGGCCAACATCATCCAGCGGGGGGCAAAGGCCCATTCGGCCTGCGCGAACAGGTCACGCGACTGCGCCTCGTTGGCTTCATCGCGGCGCAGACGGCCCACCACGCCTAGCAGTTGCGCGGCGCCCGTGCCGGTGTAGTTCTCATAGCCCCGGCGGTCGTCGCGTTGCCGGTCGGTCGAAGCCCCGGCCACCAGGCCCACCTGGTCCCACTCCCAGCGGGCGCGGGCCTCGAGTCCCTCGAAACGGCGGTCGAAGTCGATGACGCCGCCGCCGTGGCGCACATTGGCCTGGGTGGCTGGCGTGATGGCCAGCCATTGCGCCACCGAACGCTGTCCGCTGTATGCGCTCAGCCGGGTTTCGCGCAGGGCGCCCTGGTCGAAGCGGTGCCGCCAGCTCATGCCCAACTGGGCCTGGTCCAGGGTTTTGCGGGTATCGAACTGAACGGCCTGGGGTGTGGTTTCACGGGGGCCCAGTTCAAACTGTGCGCGCGACAGGCCCAAGGGGTCGTCGGCGGGCTGGTTGAGGTAGCCCAGTTGCAGGATGAAGTCGTCGTGGGTACCGCGCCAGCCCACGCGGGCCTGGGCCTGCTGTTTGATGGCCCCGCTTTGCGGCCGGAAACCGTCGAGCTCGGCCTGTGAGGCCGAAGCGCTGGCCTCCCACCCATCGGCGCCCTTGGCTTGCACGGCCAGGCGGTTCTGGCGCAGGCCAAAGCTGCCGACATCGCTGTCCAAGCGCAGGCTGCTGTTGTTGATGGGCGCGCTGACCAGGGCAATGACCCCGCCCGAGCTGTTCCCATACAAAGCGGAGAAGGGCCCGCGCAAGACCTCGATGCGTTGCGCTGAAGCGAGGTCGAACTGCGACACCTGGCCCTGCCCATCCGGGCCGGTGGCGGGTATGCCATCGGCCACGATGCGCAAGCCGCGCACCCCGAAACCCGAGCGCGCGCCAAAGCCACGCGAGCTGATCTGCAGGTCCTGCGCGAAGTTGGAGCGGTTGTTGGCCACCAAACCCGGCAGCCGCTGCAGCGCTTCGCTGGCGTTGATCATGGCGCCGGCTGAGCGGATGTCGGCTTGGTCGATGACGCTGATGGCGTAAGGGGCCTCCAACACCGTGCGCTCGATCAGCGAGCCGCTGATGACCACCGACTCGGCGCGGGTGGCTTCAGGGACTGGGGCTTGGGCTTGGGCTTGGCCGGTGGCCAGGGCGCAGCTGGCCAAGCCCCAACCGGCGCCGGCCATGCGCAAGGCGCGGGCACAGGCCGCCAGCAGGTCAAGGTGTGGGGTGGATTCAATTGGCATGGGACAACGATACCGCGAGTCACGGCGCAGTGCCGTGCTGCGGCAAGTGCCCTGGCCGGCCTAGGTCCGTTCGCCGCTGAGAAACTGGGCGGCCGCGTCGGGCAGTGGTTCATGGAAAAAGGCCGCCACCGGACGGTCGACCACGAGCTGCCCGGCTTCGAGGTACACGACACGGGTGGCCAAGCGCTTGGCCTGCCCCAGGTTGTGGGTGCTCATGACCACCGTCATCCCCTCGGCTGCGAACTCCTCGATGAGCGCCTCCACATCCCGCTTGGCCGCGGGGTCTAGGCTGGCGGTGGGCTCATCCAAAAACAGCAGCTGTGGCCGCACGGCCCATGCGCGCGCCAAAGCCAAGCGCTGTTGTTGCCCGCCGGACAAGACCCGCGCGGGACGGTGGGCGTGTTCGGCCAGGTTAACCCGCTCCAGCGCCTGCTGCGCGCGCCGTTCACCGGCGTGCACCTCCAGGTCGACCGCTTGAAGCACGGTGTGTGCGCCAAAGCGCACCCCCGCGCCTTGCAAGCGAACCAGAACCGGTGCCGCTGCGAGCATTGGTGCTGATTCAGGGCCGCGGCTCATGGTGCCGCCCCTTTGCCTGCGGACGGCGCCAAGGCCGTGCGCTCCGCGACGGCCGGCTGGTCGCGCTGCAGCCATTGAAGCGTGGCAATACCCAGGTTGATCAAGGCCACCACCATCAACAACACGATGCCCAGGCCCAAGGCCAGGGGCAGGTCCCCCTTGCTGGTCTCCAAGGCGATGGTGGTGGTCATCACCCGGGTGACCCCGGCAATATTGCCGCCCACGATCATCACCGCCCCGACCTCGCTGACGGCACGGCCGAAGGCGGTGAGCAAGACGGTCAGCAGTGCCCAGCGCTCATGCACAAGCAACAGCCCCGCCACACCCAAGGGGCGAGCACCCATGGAGCGCAGCTGCTCGCCGTTTCCATGAGCCGCATCGGCCACCAGCTGGCGCGTCAGCGCCGTGACCACCGGTACCACCAGGACCGCCTGGGCCACCACCATGGCCGTGGGTGTGAACAGAATGCCCCAGGACCCGAGCGGCCCGGAGCGAGAGAGCATCAGGTACACCACCAGACCCACGACCACAGAAGGCAGGGCCAAGAGGGTGCGCGATATGCAAGGACATTCATAGCTGGCTGCAGACCGTTATGGTCTGCCGTGGCCGTGGCGGCCGTGCTACAACCCTGGGTTGGCGTCATTGCAAACCAAATTTGTCGACATGGACCTGAATTTCACCGCCGAAGAGTTGGCCTTTCGGGCTGAGATACGCGAATGGGTGGCCCATAAGCTTCCGAAGGACATCAGCCACAAGGTGCACAACGCCCTGCGCCTGAGCCGAGAAGACCATCAGCGCTGGGCCCAAATCCTGGGAGCCAAAGGCTGGCTGGGCTGGAACTGGCCCAAAGCCTTTGGCGGGCCCGGATGGAACGCGGTGGAGCGCCATCTTTTCGAAGAGGAACTCGCCCTGGCCGGCGCGCCGCGCGTGATCCCATTCGGCCCGGTGATGGTGGCCCCGGTCATCATGGCCTTTGGATCGCCTGAGCAGCAGAAACGCTTTCTGCCGGGCATCGCCAGCGGCCAGGTGTGGTGGAGCCAAGGCTACAGCGAACCCGGCTCGGGCTCCGACCTGGCCTCGCTCAAGACCCGTGCCGAGCGTGTGGGCGACCACTACATCGTCAATGGGCAAAAAACCTGGACCACCTTGGCCCAGTACGGCGATTGGATCTTTTGCCTGGTGCGCACCAGCAACGAGGGCAAGCCACAAACCGGCATCTCTTTCCTGCTGATCGACATGAAGAGCCCCGGCGTGACGGTGCGGCCCATCGTGCTGCTTGATGGCGAAGCCGAGGTCAATGAAGTGTGGTTCGACAACGTGAAGGTACCCGCGGAGAACCTGGTGGGCGAAGAGAACAAGGGCTGGACCTACGCCAAGTACCTGCTGGCACACGAGCGCACCAACATTGCCGACGTCAACCGCGCCAAGCGCGAGTTGGAGCGCCTCAAGCGCATTGCCAAGGCTGAAGGCGTGTACGAAGACCACCGCTTCAGGGACCAGATCGCGCAACTGGAAGTCGACATCGTGGCACTGGAGATGATGGTCTTGCGGGTGCTGAGCGCAGAGAAAAGCGGCAAACAGTCGCTGGACGTGGCCGGCTTGCTCAAGATTCGCGGCAGCGAGATTCAGCAGCGCTACAGCGAGCTGATGATGCAGGCTGCGGGCCCCTACGCCACGCCGTTTGTGAGCGAAGCGATGGAAGCCGGCTGGCAAGGCGAGTTCGTCGGTGCGGCCCACTGTGCCCCGCTGGCCGGCACCTACTTCAATATGCGCAAGACCACCATCTATGGTGGCAGCAACGAGGTGCAGCGCAACATCGTG
>RGEP01000139.1 GCA_009918225.1 Betaproteobacteria bacterium
CCAAGTCTCGCGGGATGCTTTGGAAGAAGCTCACCAGCACCAGGGTGCAGACCGGCAGGTTCAGCACGGTGTAGGGCAGGACCAGGGCCAAGTAGGTGTTGAGCAGGCCTAAGCTGCGCATGGTCTCGAAAATCGGCACCAACAGCGTGACCAGCGGGAACATGGAACTGGCCACGATCACGCTGAGGATGAGTTGACGCCGGCGCAGGTTCAGCCGTGCAATGGCGTAGGCGGCCATGGCCGCCACGGCCAGCGACACCACGGTGGAGCCCAGCGCCACCAGTGCACTGTTGCCCAGGTAGCGCAACAGGGGCTGGTCGGCAAAGGCACGCACATAGTTGTCCAGCACCGGGTTGGCGGGCCACCAGGTGATGGGTTTGCCGCAGCGCGCGGGGCTGCAGACCTTGGTGCAGGGCCGGTGTGGCGTGGCTCATGCCTGGCGCCCCACATGCCGCAGGTACACCGCCGTGATGAGCATCGACAAGACAAACATGCACACCGCCATGGTGCTGCCATAGCCCACATCCAGGTAGTCGATCGTGGTCTTGTGGATCAGCATGGCCAGCGTTTCGGTGGCCTCACCCGGCCCGCCGCGGGTCATCGTGTAGGGAATGTCGAAGGTTTGAAGGGCGGTGATGGTGCGAAAGATGAGTGCCACCACGATGCTGGGCATGAGCATGGGCAGCGTGATCTCACGAAACTGTTGCCACCGGCTGGCACCGTCCACTTCAGCCGCTTCATACAAGGAGCGCGGAATCATCTGCAGACCCGCCAACAGGATGAGGGCCATGAAGGAGCTGGTCTTCCAGATGATGGTCAGGCAGATGGCCCCAAAGGCCCAGCCAGGCTGCAACAGCCACATGGTGGGCGCCTGCGGTGACATCAGGCCCAGTCGGCGCAAGACATCGTTGACCACGCCGTGCTCGGTGTGAAAAAACCAAGCGAAGATGAGACCGGCAAACGACAGCGGCAAGGCCCAGGGCAGCAGCAGGGCCAAGCGCACCGGCCACTGGCGCCGAAACGGCAGATTGGCCAGCAGGGCCAGGCCCAGGCCCACGACCAGCGCACCGGGTACGGTGATCAGGGTGATGAGCACGGTATTGGCCGTGGCGTTCCAGAAATCGGTGTCTTGCAACACCAGCAGGTAGTTCTCGAACCCGACAAAGCGCACCGGCCTGCCACCGGACAGGCGAATGTCGTGAAAGCTGTTGAGGATCAGACGCCCGATCGGGTAGACCACGATCAGGGCCAGCAGAATGAACGATGGCGCCAGCAGAATCGCCGCCAGCGTTTTTTCGCTGGGGTCGCCCAAGCGGTCCCAAAGGCTGGTGCGCGAGGCCGGTCTCATCTGAGCACCCGAGCCAAGCGCGACTGAATCTGCGCCACGCCCTCTTCCGGGGTTTTGGTCCGCGCCAACACGGCGCTGGTGGTGTTGCGTATGGCATCGCTGACCTGCGCATAGTCCGGCGAGATCGGGCGGCTGCGGCCGGCGGTCATGACCGATCCCACCTCGGCGAACCACGGCACCGCGCGCAGCACATCGGGGTCCTGGTACAGCGGCTGATAGGTGGGCAGCAGGGCACCGTGTATGGCCAGGAAGCGGCTGGCGTCCAGGCCAGAAAGGTATTGCACCACCCGGGCCGCTTCGGACTTGTGGCGGCTGAAGGCACTCACAGCCCATTGCCACCCGCCCACGCAAGTCACCGCTTGCCCATCGGCCATGGCCGGCAGCGGCATCACGCCCACCTTGCCCTTGACCCGGCTGTCCGCGTCGCGCCCGAACCGGTCCCAGGCCCAGCTCCAGTTGACCGCGAAGATGGCCTGCCCGGCCTTGAACTCATTGACCGTGTCGCCCGTGCGCACCTCGGCCACGTTGCGCTTGATGACGCCGGCGTCCACCATCGACAACCACTGCCGAAGGCCCTTCACCGCTGCGGGGCGGTCCAGCGTGAGCCGCCCCTGGGCATCTTGAAGCGACTTGCCCTGGCTCCAGTAGGGCAACAAGAACGTGCAAACCGTGCCTTCAATGGGCGCACCCTGCAGGCTCAAGCCCTGCAGCTGCGGCTGGCCCTCGGCCTGCTGGATGCGGCGTGCGGTTGTGGCCAGTTCATCCCAGGTGCGGGGCTCGGGCAAGCCGTGGCGCGCCAGCAGGTCTTTGCGGTAGTAGAGGAACATCGCGTCGGCATAGCCCGGAAGCGCAGCCAGCTGCCCATTGACCACGTTCGATTGGCCATACACCGGCAACTGCGCAGCCAGCACGGTGGCGGGCTCGCCCAGGTGGGCGTTCAACGGCTCCAGCCAACCCGCGCCCAGGTACTGGGCTGGGTTGACGATGTCGATGAGGTAGATGTCGATGGAAGGGTCGCGCGCATTGAGAACCGTGCTGAGGTACTGGCGCTGCAGGTCACTGGTGGAGCCGCCCGTCTCGATTTCAATGCGCACCTGCGGCCGCTGCTTTTGGTATTCATCCAACAGCTTGCGAACCAGATCAGGCCGTTGATTGGCACCGCCGGCAAAGAGCCTGAGCTTGATCGGCGATTGCGCCTGGGCCATCGGCACTGCGCACGCCAGCGCTCCCACCACCAGCAGACCCATACAAGCCTGCCGACAAATCGCCCGAACCCCGCGCGCGATCAACTGGCGCATCACAAGGCTGCCCCGCCCTTTGCATCGAAGAGGTGGAGCTTGGCTCGGGCCATGTGAGCCTGCACCACCGTTCCGGGCTTTTCCCGAAACGCCGCCGGGGCTCGGGCCACGAGCTCGGCCTTGCCCACCGCCAGCGTCACCAGGGTCTCGGCACCCAGGGGTTCGACCAGCGACACGGTCGCCGTCACGGCCAAGCTGGTGTCACCCTGCGCGGCCAGCGAGATGTCTTCGGGCCGGATACCCAGAACCACCGACTCGAAAGCCGCGCCACGCGCTGCAAGCTCAGGCGGCAAGCCCACTTGAATGCCGTTGCCAAGGTCTGCCTGCCCATCGACCACGCGGCAGGCGACCAGATTCATCGGCGGTGCACCGGTAAAGCCCGCCACGAACAGCGCCGCCGGCCGGTTGTAGATGACGTCGGGCGTGTCGTACTGCATGAGGCGCCCAGCTGAAAGCACCGCGATGCGATCGGCCAGCGTCATGGCCTCCACCTGGTCGTGTGTGACGTAGATGATGGTGGCGCCCAGCCGTTGGTGCAGCCGCTTGATCTCCGCCCGCATCTCATGGCGAAGCTGTGCATCCAGGTTGGACAAGGGTTCGTCAAAGAGGAACACCTTGGGTTGGCGCACGATGGCGCGCCCAATGGCCACCCGCTGCCGTTGACCCCCGCTGAGTGCGGCCGGGCGACGGTTGAGCATGTGGTCGATGCGCAGCAGCCGCGCGGCATCCCCCACGCGCCGCTTGATTTCATCCTCAGGGGTGTTGCGCAGCCTCAGGCCGAAGGCCATGTTCTCGAACAGGCTCTTGTGGGGATACAGCGCGTAATCCTGGAACACCATGGCGATGTCGCGGTGGCGGGGGGGCAGGTCGTTGACCCGCTGGCCGTCGATGTGAACCTCGCCGCCGCTGATGGGCTCCAAGCCCGCCACCATTCTCAGCAGCGTGCTCTTGCCACAGCCGCTGGGCCCGACGAACACCACGAACTCGCCGTCGCGGATGTCGAGGTCGATTCCGTGGATGACGGCCTGCCGACCGTCATAGCTCTTCTGTACGCCCCGGAGTTGAACGGCCGCCATGGCGGGCGCTCAATAGCCGGATGAGGATGCCGGTGCGGCCGAAGCTGCGGGAGGCGCCGAAGCCACGCCCGCAGACGAACCGGCCGAACCGGCCGAACCAGCTGAACGCACCGACTGCAAGGCGCCCGCACAGGCGCGCATCATGAGACCCAGGTCTGAAGCGATGGCCAGAAAGTCATAGCCAGCAGCGCGGTACTGCTGAACAACCTCCGGTGTACCGCCCACCGTGCCGATGGGCATGCCCATGCGCCGCGCGCGAGCGGCGGCGTCGGCCATCAGCGCCATCACATCCGGATGGGTCAATTGCCCTGGGTAACCCATGGCCCCTGAGAGGTCGCCAGGCCCGACGAACAGCCCGTCCACCCCCGGCACCGCCGCGATGGCCTCCAGTTGCGCAATGGCTTGTGGCGTTTCCAGCTGCACGATCACCGACACCTGCGTATTGGCCTGAACCAGGTGGTTTGGCGCCGTGCCAAAACGCGAGGACCGGCTCATGCCGGCCATGCCGCGCACGCCCTCGGGCGGGTAACGGGTGGCCGCCACCGCCGCACGGGCCTGCTCGGCATCCTGCACGAAGGGCACCAACAGCGTGTGCGCGCCGGCATCGAGCACACGCTTGATGGTGACCGTCTCATTCCAGGGCACGCGCACCACCGGCGTCATGGGCGTACCCGCCACGGCCTGAAGCAGGTGGATCACCTCCATCAGGTCCAGTGGCGTGTGCTCCATGTCGATCACAGCCCAATCGAAACCGGCGTGGCCGATGGCCTCGGCCACCAGAGGACTGGCCGACATCACCCAGGTGCCCACGGGGCACTGCTCGGCCCGCCGGGCCAGTCGATCACGAAACGCATTGCCCATGCTGTCGAACACCTCAGAAGTCGTAACGCATGTTCACGCCGAAGTAGCGGGAATCGTCACGCGGCACATAACGGTTGATGTTCGAGCCCGAACTCTGGATGAGCGTCGAGTACGAGGTGTTGGCCAGGTTTCGACCAATCAGCGCCAGCGTCCAGCCCGCATCGCTTTGCAGTGCCACACGGGCGTTGTAGATGGTGTAGGCCGGCTGGAACGAGTTGGGCTGCTGCTGCAGGTCGAAGTTGACCTTGGTCTGCCAACTGGCATCCAAGCCGTAGTCCATCGTGTAGCCCTTGGCCACGGGCTGCACATACTTCACCCGCAGGCTGCCCTTCCAGTCAGGCGAGAACGGCAGCGGCTTGCCGTTGATGTCGCAGCTGGCCGCAGCACCCGGAGGGCAGTTGAAGTTCTTCACCCGCGCGATGATGTTGGCCAGGCTGGCGTTGACCGTCAGCGCTTGCGTCACACGGGCAGTGAGGTCCATTTCCACACCACGGGTGCCCACCTGCCCCGCGTTGATCAGGCGCGTGACGACCACGCCGTTGACCAGGTCGGGCACATTGGCCTGGTAGTCGTCGTAGGTGGCGCTGAAGGCTGCGATGTTCAGGCGCACGCGGCGGTCCATCAGCTCGGACTTCAGGCCCACTTCGATCGACTTGCTCGTCTCAGGCGACAGGACATTGTCCTGCGTGGGGGTCAT
>RGEP01000140.1 GCA_009918225.1 Betaproteobacteria bacterium
CTTCATCCGCAGATGACGGGTCAGCATGTCGTTGATGGTGTAGTTGCGCACATGCCCCATGTGCAGCTTGCCACTGGGGTAGGGCAGCATGGAGCAGGCGTAGAACTTGGCCTTGTTCGGGTCTTCGGTGACGCGGTAAGCGTCCTTCGCAGCCCAATGCGATTGGGCCGCGGCTTCCACCTCAGCGGGCAGGTACTTGGGATTCATGGGGCGGAATTGTAGGAGGCCGCCCCCCGGCCGAGTCGGTGACAAAGGCCATGCGCGACAGACCCGCCTTCTGCAGCACACCGATAAGCTCGGCCACCTGGCCATAAGGCGCCGCACGGTCGGCGCGCAGCTGCACTTCGGTCTTGGGGTCCTGCTCAGCGGCCTGCGTCGCCCGGGCCACCAGCTGCTCACGGTCCACCCGCTGCTCGCCCACGTAGGTGCGGCCTTGACCGTCCAGCGCCACCAGCAGCGGCTTGGGCGCCTGCGACGGGCCGGCGGCATCGCTGCGCGGCAGGTCCAACTTCAGGCTGTTGCTCATCAAGGGCGCGGTCACCATGAAGATCACCACCAACACCAGCATGACGTCGATCAGGGGCGTCATGTTGATCTCGCCCATGGGCTCAGACCGGGAGCGGCTGGGCATGCGCCCGAAGCTCATGCCCGACGCTCCGTTGAAGCGGCCAGAAGGTCATGGGCGAAGCCCTCGAGTTGCTCTTCGGCCGCCGCAATCCACTTGCCCAACA
Organism: Betaproteobacteria bacterium; assembly: GCA_009918225.1. Classification (GTDB taxonomy): domain Bacteria; phylum Pseudomonadota; class Gammaproteobacteria; order Burkholderiales; family Burkholderiaceae_C; genus RFTU01. Next base: position 732 of record RGEP01000140.1, read on the forward strand.
GGTTGTAACCCAAGACCGCCGGAATGGCCACCGCCAAGCCCGCAGCCGTCATGATCAGGGCCTCACCCACGGGGCCCGAGACCTTGTCCACCGTCACCGCCCCGGACAGCGACATTTCCACCAGGGCGTGGTAGATGCCCCAGACGGTGCCGAACAAACCGATGAAGGGCGCGGTGCTGCCCACCGAGGCCAGCCACACCTGGCCCATGCGCAGGTGCGCCAGGCTCGCCTGCAGCGCCTGCCGAAGGCGCCGGGTGCACTGCGCCGCAGTCGAGGCGCCCTGGGCCAAGCTGCCGGCCAATTCCTGAGCCTGCGCGGCATCCAACAGGGGCAGCGCCACGCCTTCGCGGTCCAGGCCCGCCAGCCGTTCACGGGCCAAAGCCCATTCGGGTGCAGCCCAAAAAGCCTCCAATGCGCGCGGCAGGTCGCTGGCCACGCGCCGCAGCACCCAAGCCTTCCAAAAGATCAGGGCCCAGCTCACCACCGACATGAGCAGCATCAGCAGGGCCACTGCCCGGCCCACGGCGTCGGTCTGGCCCCAGAAGTCGTTGAATCCGTCCATGGATCAGCAGCCCGGCGCCTCAGGCCCGAAAGCCCAACACCTGAGCCATGTCGAACAGGCCCGCGCCCCTGCCCATCAGGAAGCGCGCTGCGCGCAGGCTGCCCTGGGCGTAGGTCACACGGCTGCTGCTCTTGTGGGTGATTTCGATGCGCTCACCGGTGCCCATGAACATCACCGTGTGGTCGCCCACCACATCGCCGCCGCGCACCGTGGCAAAGCCAATGGTGGAGGGGTCGCGCTCACCGGTAACGCCCTCACGCCCGTATACCGCGCAATCGTCCAGGCTGCGGCCCAAAGCGGCAGCCACCACCTCGCCCATGCGCAGGGCAGTGCCACTGGGCGCATCCACCTTGTGGCGGTGGTGGGCCTCGACGATTTCGATGTCGTAGCCTTCATTCAGGGCGCGTGCAGCCATGTCCAGCAGCTGCAGCACCACGTTGACACCCACGGCCATGTTGGGGGCCATGACCACCCCCAGATGCTGGGCGTGAGCAGCCACCTGCGCCTTCTGCTCGGGCGAAAAGCCGGTGGTGCCAATCACCATGCGCGTGCCGTGTGCGCGGCAGGCTTGCAGATGGGCCAGGGTGCCTTCGGGCCGCGTGAAGTCGATCAACACATCAGAGACCGCGGCGGCGGCATTCAGGTCAGAGCCGACCTTCACCCCACTGGCGCGGCCCAGCCAGGCCGTGGCGTCGCTGCCCAAAGCCGGGCTGGTGGGGATGTCCAGTGCCGCACTGAGCACACAGTCGGGGGCCTGCTCCACCGCCTCAATCAACATGCGGCCCATGCGCCCGCTGGCGCCGGCCACCGCCACTCGAATTGGGCGAGCCCCCCCGGGCGAGGCCGCCATCAACGGGGCTCCAGGGGCGGGTAGGTGCGCGCTGCACCTTGGGGCAGGGGCGACACGGCCGACTCGCTGCGCACCGGCAGGGGCAGCTTGTCGCGTTGCGCCTGGGTCAGGGCCAGGGGAGGCACTTTGGGCGTTGGGGCCCGGCGGTCCACCATGCCGGCCACGAACTGGTGCTCGGTGGGCAGGTCGGGTGCCGTGATGCGCTCCACCACACCATTCTTGAAGTGCACCGCCACCGCCAGCCGTGTGGGCGCCTTGTCGGTGCTGCCCGCACGCTGGCTGATGAAGACGAAGTCCCAGCGGTTGGCATGGAAGACATCGGTGAGCATGGGGCTGCCCAGAATGTCGCGCACGTCTTCTCGCGGCATGCCGGGCTTGATCAGGGCCAGCTGGTCGCGTGTGACGACGTTGCCTTGCTGGATGTCGACCCGGTAGGGGGTCAACCGCTCCAGGACGTTCGGTGCCCGCAAGGCCACGGTGTCAGGACGAGAGGCGCAGCCGCCGATCAGGGCCAGGGCCAGGCAGCCCGAAAGGCTCAACAACGGCTTGAAGCGCACGGAGGCCCGGGCAGACGCGGGCGCCCCCAGTCTGGCCGCCCCCTGGATGAGGGCCCCCATGACCCACGCCGACGAACTCAAGAGCAGTGGCCTGAAGGCCACCCTGCCCCGCATCAAGATCCTGGAGGTGTTCCAGAAAACCACCTTGCGCCACATGACGGCCGAGGACGTCTACCGCGCCCTGCTGGCCGAGCACGCCGACATCGGCCTGGCCACGGTCTACCGGGTGCTGATGCAGTTTGAGCAGGCCGGCCTGCTCACCCGCAGCAACTTTGAAAGCGGCAAGTCCGTTTTCGAACTCAACCAGGGCCAGCACCACGACCACCTGGTCTGCCTGAGCTGCGGACGGGTCGAGGAGTTTTACGATGCAGCCATCGAAGCCCGCCAACGGGCGATTGCCCAAGAGCGGGGCTTCGAATTGGCTGACCACAGCCTGGCGCTCTATGCGGAGTGCCTGAAGAAGGACTGCCCCCACCGCCGGGGTTGAGGCCACGGCAACCGGCAGTGCCGGCGGCCCTCAGTCGTCCTCGCCGCTTTCCATGGCCGCCTGGTGGCGGCTGAGGAACTCTTGATAGGTGTCGATGCCCCGCAGCTGCAGCACGGTGTTGCGCACGGCAGCCTCCACCAGCACGGCCAGGTTGCGGCCGGCATCCACCGCAATCACCACCTTGCGCACCGGCAGGCCCAGAATCTCCTCGTACAGGGGCTCGTGGGGCAGGCGCTCAAACTCGCGCTCCATGGTCTCACGTCGCACCAGGTGCACGATGAGCTTCAAGCGCATCTTGCGCCGTACCGCGGTTTCACCAAAGATGGCCTTGATGTCCAACAGGCCGATCCCGCGCACCTCCATGAGGTTCATCAGCAGGGCCGGGCAGCGGCCTTCAATGGCGGTTTGCGACACGCGAAACAGGTCAACGGCGTCGTCGGCCACCAGGCCATGCCCGCGCGAGACCAGCTCCAAGCCGAGTTCGCTCTTGCCCAGGCCCGATTCGCCCGTGAGCAGCACCCCCAGGCCCAAGATGTCCATGAACACCCCATGCCGCGTGGTGCGTTCAGCCAGCAGGTGGCCCAGGTAGGTGCGCAGCACGTCGATGACATGGCCCGCGGAGCTGCTGGTTTGGAACAGGGGGATCTCGGCGCGGTCGCACATGGCCACCAGCCGGTCTGGTGGCGTCTGCGCATCGGCCACGATCAGCACCGGCGGCTCCAGGGTGACGATGCGGGAAATGCGCCGCTCTGCCACTTCAGCCGACGGGTGGCTGAGGTAGGCCACTTCGCGTGAACCCACCAGCTGCACCCGGTAGGGGTGGATGTAGTTGAGGTAGCCGATCAAGTCGGCCGCTGAGCGCGCCTGGGCGATAGCGGACTCGGCAAAGTGGCGTTCGGGATGGGCATGGCCGGCCACCCACTCCCACCGCAGGGTGTCGCGGTGTTCCTCAAACAGCGCTTCGGCACTGAGCAGCGCGTGCCGTCGGCGCGATGATGGGCGCTCTGGGGGGTTCAAGCCACCGACTTCAAGGGTTGCCACTCCTGAATCAGCCGGTGCACCGTGGCCGCGTCGGGCTCGGTCTTGAGCCGTTCGCGCAAGGCGCGGTCGCTGAGCAGTTCGGCGATCTCAGACAGGATTTCCAAGTGCCGCTGCGTGGCGGCCTCGGGCACGAGCAGCACGATGAGCAGGCTCACCGGTTCGTCGTCGGGGGCATCGAAGGCGATGGGCTCGCGGGCCCGCAGCACCGCGGCCATGGGGTTCTTCAATCCCTTGATGCGCCCATGGGGAATGGCCACACCGTGGCCCAGTCCGGTAGAGCCCAGGCGCTCGCGCGCGAACAGGTTGTCGCTGACGGTGGCGCGCGGGATCGACTGCAGGTTCTCAAACAGCAGACCGGCATGCTCGAACACGCGCTTCTTGCTGGTGACGTCCACATCCACCAGCACATGGGCGGGTGGCAGGATGGCGGCGAGTCGGTTCATGGCGCTGGCGCGGCGAAATCGGTGGGAGATTATAGGAACGACACCGCCTGCGCGCCCGACTAAATGTGAGCCCCTGCCCAAGGGCCGCGCGCCCAAGCAAAAGGGGTGGCCGAGCCACCCCTGGGTTTGCGCCGTCCAGGGCCCATGGCCCGCGGCTCAGCCGTTGATCGACAGGCTGCGCTTGGGGGAATCGTGGTGGTGGTCTTGCACCCGGTCTTTGTGGCGCACCACTTGCCGGTCTAGTTTGTCCATGAGCTGGTCAATGGCGGCATACAGGTCTTCGTGGCTCTGCTCCACAAAGATGTCGCGGCCCTTGACATGAAGCGTCACTTCCGCCTTTTGACGCTGCTCCTTTTCCTTTTTCTTCTCCACGCTCAGGATCACGCTGACATCGACCACCTGGTCGAAGTGCCGCGTCACGCGGTCCAGCTTGTTGAGCACATATTCGCGCAGGGCGGGGGTGACCTCCAGATGATGGCCGCTGATCGTCAGGTTCATCCAGACCTCCTTCCAAGAGGGTTGATGAGGTTTAAACGCTTGCCCATCGGGCCCCAGCCGCGCCATCGTGTTTCTGGTCTGCCAGCTTGAAATGTCAGCCCGAT
>RGEP01000015.1 GCA_009918225.1 Betaproteobacteria bacterium
CCGATCAGGATGCGGGTGTCGGACAGGTACATGTGCGGCGGCACCTCCAGGTTGTCCGGTGCCGGCTTGTTCTTGAACACGCGGCCAGCCAGGTCGAAGGTCGAACCATGGCAGGGGCACAGGAAGCCGCCGTTCCAGTCATCGGGCAGCGAGGGCTGAGCACCCGTGGCGAACTTGTCGGACGGTGAGCAGCCCAGATGCGAGCAGATGCCCACGCCCACGAAGAACTCGGGCTTGATGGAACGGTGTTGGTTCTTCGCGTAGGCCGGAGTCGGGTAGGCCTTGCGGTCGGAATTGGGGTCGGCCACCTGGGCTTCGGTCTTCTTGAGCGACTCCACCTGCTCGGGCGTGCGGCGGATGATCCACACCGGCTTGCCGCGCCATTCCACGGTGACCTTCTCACCGGGCTTGATGCCGCTGATGTCCACTTCCACGGCCGCCCCGGCGGCCTTGGCACGCTCGGAAGGCGCAAAGGTGCTGACAAAGGGCACGGCCACAGCCACGCCACCGGCCGCACCGGCACAGGTGGAGGCGATCAGCCAGGTGCGCTTGCTGCTGTCGACTGAAGATTCGCTCATGGAGAGTCCTTGAAAACTGCGGGCCCTCGGGGGCCACTAGGGTCAACCCGGCATTCTAACCGAGCGCGGAGCCGCCCCTCAACGCAAGCCGATCGAATTGCGGGGTGGCTGCGGCCTGGGCGAGTCGCGGACCGGCCCGCTGGGCGCAGGCGGCCATGCGCGCAGGGCCTGGCTGGCGGCTTGCGCAGGCGATCAGGCCGCTGTGCCCAAGCGCCGTGCCATGGCCAAGGCGGCCAGAAAGCTGCTGGGATCGGCCCTTCCCTGCCCGGCGATGTCGAAGGCGGTGCCATGGTCCGGGCTGGTGCGTACAAAGGGCAGGCCCAAGGTGATGTTGACCCCCTGCTCCAAGCCCAGGTACTTGACCGGGATCAATCCCTGGTCGTGGGTCATGGCCACCACGGCGTCGTAGGCACCCGGACGCTGTGGGGTATGGCGGGCCCGCATGAACACCGTGTCGGGTGGGTGGGGCCCGTCAGCTCGAATGCCTTGCGCCTGCGCCGCGGCGATGGCCGGCGCAATCACGTCCAGCTCTTCGCGACCAAACAGTCCCCCTTCCCCGGCATGCGGGTTCAGGCCCGCCACCGCAATCCGCGGACGGTCTAGGCCCCAGGCCTGCAGGGCTGTATGGGTGATGGCGATGGTTTGCAGCACCCGGTCAAAGGTGATGGCCTCGATGGCCGAGCGCAGCGACTGGTGGATGGTGACCAGAACCACGCGCAACTCCTCATTGGCCAACATCATCCGAACGTCAGGCGGCGTGCCCTGCGAGTGGGACCAGGCCTGCAACATTTCGGTGTGCCCGGGATACGGCAGGCCGGCAGCAGCCAGGGCTTCCTTGTGGATCGGAGCGGTGACGATGGCCCGGCCCCGCCCCTCGCGCGCCAAGCGCACGGCGGCGTGCAAACAGCGTGCCGCATAGGCGCCGCATCGGGCGTCGACCACGCCGAAGGGCAGGCTGGCCCAGTCCTGGACATCCGGGCTCGCTGCGGCGGTCTTCAGGCCGCGATGGGGCAGGTCGGCCGGCCCTGAAGGCACCGCCTCGGGTCGGAAGAAGACAGGCTCGGTGGGCCGCACGGCCCTGGGCTGTCGGTCTGCAAGAGCGGTGGCGGCGGTGACGGCGGCGGTGGCGTGCGCCGCGCCAAGCGACGCACCACACGCTCGCAAGCCGCGCTCGAACACCGCCGGCTCGCCCACCAAGACCGCATCGTGCAAGTGGCCCCCCAGATACGCGCGGGCGACCAGCTCAGGCCCAATACCGGCCGGGTCCCCCAGGGTGATGAGCAGGGGCGGCTGCGAAGCGTGGGGCTCGCTCATGCCGGGTTGTCCACCTCGATGAAGGTGTGTTCAAGGCCGAAGTGCTCGGCCACCGCCTGCGCGTCCATCACCGGGCACCACCGCGGGAGCGCGATTGAGCGCCTGCTCCAGCGCTTGCGCCAAGCCGCTTAAGGACGTCTGCGCAGCAGCCCCGATGAAGCCGAGTTGCTGTTCACCAAAACGCCCATCGGCCTGCAGCCCCAGCCGCTGGCCCAACTGGGCGTTGTTGCCGTGGCTGGGGTGGGCATCCAGTGGCAGGTGGTAGGCGATGAGGTTGATGCCGTGCTGCATCAGCAGGCGCACGCGCTCACCGAGCCAACCGGTGAGCCGGCCATCCTGGCCTCGCCAAAACAGCCCATGGTGCACCAAGATGGCATCGGCCTGGGCTTCAATGGCGGCCTCAATAAGGGCACGGCTTGCGGTCACACCTGAGACCAGGCGCTGCACTTGCGCTCGGCCCTGGACCTGCAAGCCGTTCGGCCCATAATCCTTGAACGCGGCCGCCTGCAGCCATTGGTCCAGGTGCGCCACGAGTTCGTCGCGGCCCACGGTGGCCCGGCCTGCTGAGTCCGCGATTGCCTGGCTTGCTGTTGCCCGACCCTGTGTTTCCGTCATGACCCCTGTCCCGGGTTGTTGTACGCCCGCCGCACCGAATCCAATCCCATGCGCCGCATTTGGCTGATTTTCTCGCAGGCTGTCACCGTGTCCGTGGCCATCCTGTTCGTGGTGGCCACGCTCAAGCCCGAGTGGCTGGCCCGCCCGCCAGGCCTGATCATGCCTGAGGTGGTGCCCATCCTGACTGCACCGGCGGAGGTGGCCGCAGCGGCTGGGCGCGGCTACGCCGAGGCAGCCCGGCGGGCCTCGCCGGCCGTGGTCAGCATCGTGGCCAGCAAAGCCCCACCGCGCAACCCACACGCTGGCGATCCCTGGTTCCGCTTCTTCTTTGGGGACAGCGAAGAGGACCCGCAGCGCCAACGGGGCTTGGGCTCAGGGGTCATCGTCTCGCCAGCAGGCTATCTCCTGACCAACAACCATGTGATCGACGGCGCCGATGAGATTGAAGTGCAACTCAGCGACGGTCGATCCGCGCAGGCCACGGTGGTGGGCACCGACCCCGACACCGACCTGGCCCTGCTCAAGATCAATCTTGACCGGCTGCCGGCCATTACCCTGGCCCCGGCTGCATCCCTGCAGGTGGGTGACGCGGTGCTGGCCATCGGCAACCCCTTCGGTGTGGGCCAGACCGTGACCTCGGGCATCGTCAGCGCCTTGGGTCGCAGCCAGTTGGGCCTGTCGACCTTTGAGAACTTCATCCAGACCGATGCCGCGATCAACCCCGGCAATTCCGGCGGCGCCCTGGTGGACGCCAACGGGCTGTTGGTGGGCATCAACACCGCCATCTTTTCGCGCAGCGGGGGCAGCTTGGGCATCGGCTTTGCCATACCGGTGGAGGTGGCGCGCCAGGTCATGGAGGGCCTGATCCAGAACGGCCAGGTCACCCGCGGCTGGATCGGCGTGGAGCCACGCGACCTCAACCCTGAGATCGCCGAAATGCTGCGGCTGCCGGTTCGCAACGGCGTGTTGATCACCGGTGTGCTGCGCGGCGGGCCCGCTGCCAAGGCCGGCGTTCAGCCTGGCGATGTGGTGCTGAAGGTGGGGTCGCAAGCGGTGGCCAACACGGCCGAACTGTTGACCGCCGTCAGCGCCTTGGCGCCCGAGAGCAAGGTCTCCTTGACCCTGCAGCGCGGCCAACAAGCCATTGAGCGGACCCTGGTGGTCGCCCAGCGGCCCGCGGCGCGCCGCGAGCCAGCCGACTGAGCCGCGCCGCTGCACACCACTGCACGGCGGTCTTGGCCGCCATGGTCAGCCCGGCTTAGTCGGCTTGCGGGGGCTTGTTGCGCGCCATCAGGCTGGCCGCCACGATGCCCAACTCGTAGAGGATGCACATGGGCACGGCCAGGGCCAGTTGGGAGATCACGTCGGGTGGCGTGACCACGGCCGCGATGATGAAGGCCAACACGATGAAGTAGCCTCGGAACTCGCGCAGCTTCTCAATGGGCACGATGCCCAGGTGCGCCAGCACCACCACCACAATAGGCACCTCGAAGGCCAGACCAAACACCATGAACAGCGTCAGCACAAAGCCGAAGTACTGCTCGATGTCCGGCGCGGCGGTGATGCTCTGCGGGGCCCAGCTTTGGATGAACTGGGACATCGAGGGAATGACCAGGAAGTAGCAAAAGGCCACGCCGATGAAAAAGAGCAAGGTGCTCGAAACAACCAGCGGCAGCACCAGGCGCTTTTCATGGTTGTACAGGCCCGGCGCAACGAAGGCCCAGGCCTGCCACAGCACATACGGCAACGCCACCATGAAGGCGCCCAGGAGCGTGATCTTCAGCGGCACCAAAAGGGGCGAAATGACATTGGTGGCGATCAGGGTGGCCCCAGCCGGCAGGTAGCGCACCAAAGGCGCAGCCAAGATGTCGTACAAGCCTGACGGCGTGGGCCAGATGCACAAGCCTACAAACACCACCACCACCGCCAACAGGGCGCGGATCAAGCGGTCACGCAGTTCGATGAGGTGCGAGACGAAGGGCTGCTCGGTACCCTCGAGTTCGTCCTTCTGCGCTTGCGGGTCGCTCATGGCATCAGGCTCTTGATGGGCTGGGGAAAACGGGGCCGACTGCCGGGCTCAACGCGCACCCGCCTTGGGCCTGAATCGGGCCACCCGCGCCGCACCCGACTGTGCGCGGGTGCGCACACCTTGGCGCTGTTTGTACCAGGTGGGCATGGCAGCGCGCTTGAGGCGCCACTTCTTCTTCGGGTGGCTGTAGGCGGGAACTGGCGGCTGCAGGGCTTGATGCGCCCAGTCGTGTCCGCTGTCTGAGGCACCCTCAGCCGCCTTGCCGGCCGAGGTGGCATCGCTGCCTAAACCCTCCCAGGTGCTGCTGACCGAGGCGTTGGCCGCGTTGACCTCCTGCTGCACCGACTGTTCAACGTCGCGTGCTGCGGTTTCAAACTGGGTCTTCATCTTTTTGAGCTCTTCGAGCTCAATGGATCGGTTGACCTCGGCCTTCACATCGGCCACATACCGCTGCGCCTTGCCCACGAGGTGGCCCACCGTGCGGGCGACCTTGGGCAGCTTTTCGGGGCCGATGACGATCAGCGCCACCGCACCGATGAGGGCGAGCTTGTCGAAACCGAAATCGATCATGGGGCGCGATCAGGCGCGGTTGCGCACGGTCAGCGAACCACCGCAGGTGCGGTGTTCAAGACTTGGTCTTGGCGTCGACATCCACGGTCTGCGCGTCGGTCTTGTGGGCCGTGACCTGCTGGGCCGGCGCAGCCGCGGGCGCAGCGGCGTCACCGCCTTCCTGCGATCCCTTGACCCCATCCTTGAAACCCTTGACGGCCCCGCCAAGGTCCGAGCCCAAATTCTTGAGCTTCTTGGTGCCAAAAATCAAAATGACCACCAGCAGCACGATCAACCAGTGCCAAATGCTGAACGATCCCATATGCCTTGCTCCTTGAGAACGAACTTGATTCTAGGGTGAGGGGCAGCTCAGCCCTTGCTCCAGGGTCTTGGGCCGCCCATGACGTGGATGTGCAGGTGCAAAACCTCCTGGCGGCCGTCTTCACCTGTGTTGATCACGTGGCGAAAGCCATTGGTCACGCCCAGCTCCCGCATCAGCCGGGGCGACTGGGCCATCATGTGTCCGATCAGGCCGGCGTGCTCTGGCAGCACATCGGCCATCGACACGATGTGCATCTTCGGAACGAGCAGGATGTGGACCGGCGCCCAGGGGTTGATGTCATGAAAGGCGAGCATGTGCTCGTCCTCATGAACCTTGCGGGCCGGGATCTGCCCGGCCACGATGCGGCAAAAGATGCAATTCGGGTCAGCGCTCACGGCTCATCCTGTTCGCGTTGCTGGGCCTTTCGAGCGGCGAATTCTTCCAGACCCGAAAGCCCCTCACGGCGTGTGAGTTCAGCCAAAACATCGGCCGGCCGCAAGCCGAACTGGGCCAGGGCGATCAGGCTGTGAAACCACAGGTCGGCCACCTCATAAACGATCTGTGCACGATCGCCATCCTTGCCTGCCATCACGGTTTCGGTGGCCTCTTCGCCCACTTTCTTGAGGATGGCATCGGTCCCTTTATGAAACAGGCGAGCCACATAGCTCTTGTCGGGGTCGCCTTGGCGGCGCTGGTCGATCACATCGGCCAGGCGCTCCAACACGTCCTGGGATACAGGCGTGGCAGCAGGGGCTGATCGGGCTTGATTCATGGTCGGCGGCGGGCTTGGGTCACGGAGAAGAGTCGGCAGGCGCGAGCGGTGGGCTTCAGCGGTAAATCGACTCCGGGTCCTGAAGCACGGGGTCAACCGGCTCCCATCGCCCTTGGCGCAACACGCTGAAAAAGCAACTGTGGCGCCCGGTGTGGCAAGCGATACCCGGATCATGCCCGAGTTGGACGACCTTCAACAACAGGACATCCCCGTCGCAATCCAGGCGCAACTCCTGAACCTGTTGCACGTGGCCGCTTTCTTCGCCCTTGTGCCACAGGCGGCCCCGCGAGCGGCTCCAGTAGACCGCCTGGCCCTTTTCCACCGTTAGCTCCAGTGCCTGGCGGTTCATCCAGGCCACCATCAGCACATCGCCCGAGGACGCTTCCTGCGCGATGGCCGGCACCAGCCCATCGGCATTCCACTTGATGTCGTCCAACCAGCTCATGGGGCCAGTGTAGTGTTGGCTGGCGCGGCGGCGGAGGTGGTCAAGGGGCCCAGATGGTGCCAATCACGGGCAAACCAGGCCAGCACCGGCAGCGTGCCCGGCAACACGGGCCCCACAGTCACGGGCAGCCCACACCAGGCCATCTGCTGGCCCTCTCGCATGTCGAACTCGCCTTGCCACTCGTAGACCTTGCAAAAGTGCAGGCGCACGCGGGCGTGCGGATAGTCAAACAACTCTTGCTGCCAGGGATGAACCGCGCCAATGCGGATGCCCAGTTCCTCGTGCAACTCCCGGGCCAGGGCCTGCTCCACCGTCTCCCCCGGCTCAAACTTCCCGCCCGGGTACTCCCAGTAGCCGGCGTACACCTTGCCAGGCGGGCGGCTGGTCAACAAGAAAGCACACTCACGGCCCTGTTCGTCCCGGCGCACCAAGATGCCCACCGCCACATCCGTGGCAGCCGCCTCTTGGCTGCGGCGCGCCCCGTCCACCACGGTGACCAGGGTCTGATCAGGTGCGACAGAGCTCAAGGCTGGCCCCGTCCGTCAAACACGGTCCAGGCCATCAGGCGCTGGTGCGTCTGAGGATGCATCAACCGCTGCATCGCCAGCATGGTCGCGCCCAGCCCAGTCGCGCGCAAACTGCCAGGCCACGCGGCCACTGCGCGAACCGCGCTCCAAGGCCCACACCAACGCAGGCTGGCGCGCCGCGGCGATGGCGGCTTCATCACAGGCAAAGTGACGCAGCCATTGCGCCACGATGGCCAAATACTCGCCTTGGCTGAAAGGGTAGAAGCTCAGCCACAAACCGAAGCGTTCAGACAAGGAGATCTTTTCCTCGATCACCTCACCGGGATGCACCTCGCCGTCTTCGGTGTGGGTGTAGCTGAGGTTGTCCTTTTTGTACTCGGGCAGCAGGTGGCGGCGGTTGCTGGTGGCGTACACCAACAGGTTGTCGGCAGCGGCCGAAATGGTGCCATCGAGCACCGACTTCAGGGCCTTGTAGCCCGGCTCGCCCTCGTCAAAGGACAGGTCATCGCAGAAGATGATGAAGCGCTCGGGCCGGCCAGCGACGAGGTCGGCGATGTCGGGCAAATCGGTCAGGTCGGCTTTGTCCACCTCGATCAGGCGCAGGCCCTGCGCCGCGTAGGCCTGAAGGCACGCTTTGATGAGGGAGCTTTTGCCCGTACCCCGCGCCCCGGTGAGCAAGACATTGTTGGCCGGGCGACCCAGCACGAACTGCTCGGTGTTGCGCACCAAGCGCTCCTTTTGGCCCTCAACCTCTTGCAGGTCCGACAGGGCGATGGAGGCCACTTGCCGCACCGGCTGCAGCAGGCCAGCCCCGTTTCGGCGCCGCCAACGGAAGGCGATGCTGGCCTGAAAGTCCGGCACAGGGGCTGCAGCCGGCACCAGGTGTTCGAGCCGGTCAATAAGGTCGTGGGCGCGCTGCAGCAGGCGCTGCAGCTCAAGGGAATCAGCCATCAGCCCAGTGTAGCCAGGGCGCTGCGGCGAGCGATGGCCTGGGTATACAAGGCCACATAGGCTTGAGCGGCACGGTCCCAGTCAAAGCGCTGCGCCATGGCCCGCTGCCGCATCTGCGCCCACTGGGCGGGGCGTGTCCACAACAACTGCGCCCGGCGCAGCGCGGCTTGCATCGAAGGGGCGTCGAAGCGGTAGAAGGCAAAGCCCGTGGCTTGGCCGTCTTCCAAAGATTCCAAGCTCGCGTCCACCACCGTGTCGGCCAAGCCGCCCACATGGTGCACCAGGGGCAAGGCCCCGTAGGCCATGGCGTAGAGCTGGGTGAGGCCACAGGGCTCGAAGCGAGAGGGCACCAGCACCAAATCGGCCGCTGCAAAAATCCGGTGGGCCAAGGCCTCGTCGTGGGCTTTCAACAGCAGCACCTGACCCGGGTGGGCTTGAGCGGCTGAAGCGAAGCCCGCCTCCAGCGCCGCATCGCCCTGCCCCAACACCACCAGTTGGCCGCCGTGCGCCAAGGCCTGCGGCAAAACCTGCAGCAGCAGGTCCAGCCCCTTCTGGCTGGTCAGCCGGCTGACCACGGCCATGAGCATCGCGCCGCGCTCGGGTCTCAAGCCCTGAGAGCGCTGCAGATCCGCCTTACACGCCGCCTTGCCGCTCAGATCGGCCGCATCGAAGCGCTGAGGCAGATAGGCGTCCACGCGCGGATGCCACACCGCATAGTCCACGCCATTGAGGATGCCCGCCACACCACCCGGATGTGCGCGCAGCACGCCGTCCAGCCCGCAGCCCATGGCCGGGTCTTGCACCTCCTGGGCATAACGCGGGCTGACGGTGCTGACAGCCTGCGCATGCTGCAGACCAGCCTTCATGAATGAGACCTGACCCCAGAACTCCACGCCGTCGATGCCCCAGGCCGCTGCCGGCAGGTCCAGGTCGAGAAAAGCTTGCGCAGGAAACAAACCCTGGTAGGCCAGGTTGTGAACCGTCATCACGCTGGCCGTGCGCAACCCTGCATGCGACAGGGCTGCGGGCACCAAGCCCGCGTGCCAATCGTGGGCATGCACCACATCGGGCAGCCAGCGGGTATCGGCCCCTCGAGCCAGAGCCCGCGCGGCCCAAGCCAAGGGGGCAAAGCGCCGGTGGTTGTCGGCCCAAGCGGCGCCACTGGGGTCGCCATACAAGCCGCCCGGGCGTTCATACAGATCGGGCGACACCACCACATAAGCTGGCGCGTCGCCGAAAGGCTCCAGGCGGCCCGTGACCAAGCGGGGTGGCTCGCCGCCCCAAGGGCAGGGCAAGGTGGCCACGGTGCGTGGGGCCTTGAGCGCAGCCCGAACCGCGCCAAAGCCCGGCAGCAAGAGCCGGTTGGCCACACCGGCACGCGCCAAGGCGTCCGGCAAGGCGCCCACCACATCGGCCAGGCCGCCCGTCTTGACCAGGGGAACGGCCTCCGCGGCCGCCTGCAGCACCCTCATCCCGTCCTCAGGCGTTGTCCTTGAGGGGGTCTTGCTTGGCCTGCAACTTCTCCAACATGCCGCGGGTGACCAACACGACACCGTTTTCAGTGCGCTCAAAGCGCTGGGCGTCGACCAGGGGGTCTTCGCCGATGACCATGCCATCTGGAATGCGACAGCCGCGGTCGATCACCACCTTTTTCAGGCGCGAGCGCGAACCCACGGTCACCCCCGGCAGGATCACGGCCTGGTCGATGAAACAAAAGGAATGCACCCGTACCTCGGAGAACAGCACCGAATTGGATACATGTGAGCCGCTGACGATGCAGCCCCCGCTGACCATGGTGTTGACGGTCATGCCGTGCATGCCCGTGCGGTCGGGAATGAACTTGGCGGGCGGCAACTGGCGCTGTGAGGTCCAGATCGGCCAGTTGGTGTCGTAGATGTCCAGTTCCGGCGTGATCGAGGCCAGGTCCAGATTGGCCGACCAGAAGGCGTCGATGGTGCCCACATCCCGCCAGTAGTGCAGCTCACCATTGGCGATGCACGACATGGAAAAAGGGTGGGCCAGCGCTCGGCCTTCAGACACCACCTTTGGAATCACATTCTTGCCAAAGTCGTGTTCAGAATGGGGGTCCGCCAGGTCTTCGTCGAGCAGGCGGTACAGGTACTCGGCATCAAAGATGTAGATGCCCATGCTGCACAGCGAGGTGTCGGCACGGCCGGGCATGGGGGGTGGGTCTTTGGGCTTTTCCACAAAGGCGGTGATGGCGCGCTCTTCATCGACGGCCATGACCCCAAAGGCGTGGGCTTCCTTGCGTGGCACCTCGATGCAGCCCACGGTGCAGGGCTTGCCGCTGGCCACGTGGTCGCGCAGCATCACCGAGTAGTCCATCTTGTAAATGTGGTCGCCGGCCAGCACCACGATGTAGGACGGGTTGGCGCTGCGCACGATGTCCAGGTTTTGGTACACCGCGTCGGCCGTTCCTCGGTACCAATGTTCCTCGTCCACGCGCTGTTGTGCGGGCATGAGGTCGACCATCTCATTGAGTTCGGCCCGCAGAAACGACCAACCCCGTTGCAGGTGCCGCAAGAGCGAGTGCGACTTGTACTGGGTCACCACTCCAATGCGCCGAATTCCGGAATTGACGCAGTTGGACAGGGCGAAGTCAACGATGCGGAACTTGCCACCGAAGTACACCGCGGGCTTGGCACGGCTGTCGGTCAATTGCTTCAGCCGCGACCCCCGCCCGCCGGCCAGCACCAAGGCAATGGTGCGCCTGGCCAACATATGCGGCTGCAGGTGCAGCTCGCTGGCTCGGGCTTCATGGCTGGCGCGGGGCGGGTTCATGGTCAACGGTGGCTGGGCAGATGGCCGGGATCAGGCTGGGCAAGCGGGGCGAAATGGTTAATCGGTCACGGGGTGGTCTTCGATCGGCGGCCCCCCGCTTCATCGCTGCAGGGGCACAACCAAGCCTTCTTCTTCCACAACGGCATACACCCGATCGTCCCCCATAGCGGGCTGTATGTGCAAGCCGGTGAATGCCCCGAAGGCGGGCAAGACGCCGTACACCCTCGTCATCCGAAAGCAGGGCAGCCGCAGGCTGAGCCCTCCCCGCTCGTGCAGCTGCACCCCGGGATGCACATGGCCCGCCAAGGCGTAGGCTCCGGCAATCTCCTGGGGTTCGTGGATCAAGGCCCAGGGCCCTCGACGAAGTGGCCCGGCGTGAACCTCGATACCCAAGTGCAGCGCAGGGTCTCCCGCGTGGTGGTCGTGGTTGCCACGCACCAAGTGCACCTCCAGTGCGGGGTGTTGGGCCCGCCACTGCTCCAAGGCCTGCAGGGCCTGGGGCTCCTGCGACCAAGGCCCGTGCAGCAAATCCCCAAGGAACACCAGCTCCTGCGCGCCAGTGGCCTGCAACAAAGCATCCAGGCGCTGCACCATGGCCGCTTCCGAGGCCACCGGCACGGGCAAGCCGTGACGCCGAAAGGTATGGCCCTTGCCGAAGTGAGCGTCGGCCACCATGAGCAGCTTCAGTTCGGGATCGTAGGCCGCCCGTTGGGGCCACAGTTCCAGACACTGGCCGTCGGGCCCTGCGTACAAGGCGGGACCCGCAGCAGGACCCGCCGCAAATGCCGCAGACCGTCTCACAGGTGATCCGTGGGCGCCGCGCCGCGCGTCGCCCCGCACTAAACCGTCATCAGGGCCAGGGTGGCCTCGGCGTGCTCGGTGGGACTGCGCTTGAAGCCCGACCGGGCGAAGCGCTGCAAGCGGCCCAGCGCCAGGGCCGTCAAGGCCGAAGCCCGGACCTGGGCATCCACGGTGGCGGTGGCAGAGCCCGCAGCATCGCCGGCTTCGCGCAGGCACTGCTTGAGCTGGGATTCCACGCGGTCGAACAGCTGCACCATGCGTGCGGACAAACGCTCATGCTCCAGGATCAAGGCGTCACCGACCATCACGCGGGTCATGCCGGGATTGCGCTCTGCAAACTGCAGCAGCACGAAGACGATGCGTCGCGCGTGGTCGCGGCCGTCACCCGTGCCCTGGGTGATTTGGTTGAACAGGGTGAAGAGACTGGACTCGATGAATTCGATGAGCCCTTCGAACATCTGCGCCTTGCTCGCGAAGTGGCGGTACAGGGCCGCTTCGCTGACCTCCAGGCGTGCCGCCAAGGCCGCCGTGGTGATGCGGTCGGCGTCGGGCTGCTCCAACATCGAAGCCAGGGTCTGCAGAATCTGGATGCGGCGCTCACCGGGACGCGGTCGCTTGCGCGCTGTGCCTGCAACGGCATCAGCCGCGGCGTCTTCAGACGTCGCAGCGGCAGTAGGAAAAGGGCTGGCAGGCTGGGGCATCATGGCGATGGCTGGCGGTGAACGGTGGAGGACACCTGAGCGCTGATTCTGTCACAGGGCTGCCAAACGGCTGATCCGGCGGTCCACATACACCGGGCAGCGGTGCAAAGGCTGCGCGGGCACCCCACGACTGCGCTGCCCAGCCCGCATCCATCGCTGCATCCACACGGTTCGCCATCCTTCCGATTTGGCGGCCTTTTGATGCTCCAAGGTGTCTTCCACCAAGACACAACGCTGCGGGGCGATCTTCATTTGCACCGAAAGGGTGCGAAACAAGCGGCGGTCGGGCTTGGGGCGCAGGTGGCCAAACAGGGTCATCTGCTCAATCGGAATGACGGCGTCGAAACAGTCTTCGATGCGCAAGGCCTTGAGAACACGGCGCGCATAGTGGGCCGGTGCGTTGGTCAGCAGGATCTTGAGCCCAGGCAAGCGGCGCAGGCGGTACAGATCGTGGGCGTGGCCGCGCACGCGCTGCTCCAGATCGGGGAAGCGGTGGGTCTCGTGCAGAAAGTGCGCAGCCTGAACCCGGTGGTGGCGCATCAGGCCCAACAGGGTCGAGCCATAACGCTGCCAGTAGTGCACCCGTAGGGCATCGGCTTGGGTCATGGGCAGGCCCAGGTGCTCGTGGATGTATTCGGTCATCGCCGCGTTCATCCGCGGAAACACCGCCGAGCCCGCGTCGTGCAAGGTGTTGTCCAGATCGAAGAACCACACGGTGCGCGCACCGGCGGCAGGCCAAACCACGGCGCGCGCTCAGTGCGAACGGATCATGGTGCCGAAAGCCTGATCGGTCAGGATCTCCAGCAGCAACACATGGGGCACACGGCCGTCAACGATGTGCACCGCGTTCACACCGCACTTGGCCGCATCGATGGCCCCGGCAATCTTGGGCAACATGCCGCCGCTGATGGTGCCGTCATCCACCAGCTCATCGATACGGCGGGCCGTCAGCTCGGTCAGGAGCTGCCCTTCCTTGTTCAACACGCCCTTGATGTTGGTGAGCATCAGCAGCTTTTCTGCCTTGAGGACCTCGGCCAGCTTGCTGGCCACCAGGTCGGCGTTGATGTTGTAGCTTTCGTTTTGCACGCCGAAACCGATGGGGCTGACCACGGGAATAAAGGCATCGTCCTGCAGCGCTTGCACGACGCTCGGGTCAATGGAGTCGATGGCCCCCACTTGGCCAATGTCGTGCTCTTTGCTGGGGTCGTCTTTGTCCAGCAGGCGCAACTTGCGTGCACGAATGAGGCCACCGTCGCGCCCGGTCAAGCCCACCGCCTTGCCCCCTGCGGCGTTGATCAGGCCCACGATGTCTTGCTGCACCTCGCCGGCCAGCACCCACTCCACCACTTCCATGGTCTCTTCGTCGGTAACCCGCATGCCCTGAATGAAGGTGCCCTTCTTGCCCAAGCGGTTGAGGGCTTCATCGATCTGTGGGCCGCCACCGTGCACCACGATGGGGTTGATGCCCACCAGCTTGAGCAACACCACATCTTCGGCAAAGGCCTTTTGCAAGGCCGGATCCGTCATCGCGTTGCCGCCGTACTTGATGACCATGGTCTTGCCGTGATAGCGGCGGATGTAGGGCAAGGCCTGGGCCAGGATCTCGGCCTTGTCACGCGGCTCTAGGGTGGTCGTGGCAGTGTTCATGTCAGGGTGAGCAGGTTCAACGAGGCGCCAGGTGGCGAGCCGCCAAGCGGGTCGCCCGCATTCTAGGCAGCGGCGCCATCGCGCCGCGGCTCCTGTGGGCTCGGGGATTCGCCCAAGGCCAGGGCCAAGTCGCCACGCAAGACCTCGGCCAGGGAACGGCGATCGGCATGGGAGCTGCCGCGCGCGGGCAGCACCGTCACCGTCACCACGACGCCGCGCCCGGCCGCAATGCGCCAAAGGCTTTGCGTGATGGTGGTCTCGCCAAGGAACTCGACCGCGGGACTGATGGCGTGTTGGCGGTCGCGATAGCGCAAGGCCACCGGCTGCACCGGCGCTTCAACCGCAATCGCGGACTGCAGCAGGTTGGCGTGAAAAGGCAGCAAGGCACGACCATCACCCGTGGTGCCTTCGGGAAACACCGCCACGCAGTGGCCGTCCTTCAAGGCTTGCGCCATCTCGTGCATCACGCGCATGGCGTCGCGCCGCTGCTCTCGGCGCACGTACAGGGTGCCAGCACAGTCGACCAAGCGGTTGACCAGAGGCCAGTCCTGCACATCGGCCTTGGACACAAAGCGCGCACGGGGACACACCGCATGGATGGCCATGATGTCGATCCAGGAGATGTGGTTGGCCACGATCAGCGTGCCGCCCGCGCGGAACTGACCCTGAACCTCCAGCCCCATGCCCAGACAGCGCAGCATGCCGGCCGACCACCACTGGATGCGGGCTTGGCGGCCGGCCTCGTCCAAGGATGGAAAGCGCAGCAACACCAGCGCTATGCCGTGCAGCCCGTGCAACACGGCGCGCACGAGTCTCAGGCTTGCCCTTAGCACGGCCACGCTCCGGTCGCGCAGGGCTTGGGATCAGGCACTGAACGCCACCGAGCCCGCCACGAGGGTCAGGCGAACCTGGCCCGGCAGCGCGAACTGGGTGCTGCTGGGTGCGAAGGGCGTGTGTTTGCCCTGGCTGCGCAAGGCCTGGGGGGTGGCTTGCCAGGTGACGCTGGGGTCGAAGCAGCACAGGTCGGCCACGCCACCTTCGACCAGACGCCCCGCACTGGCCGAAAGGGAACCCAAGGCCGTGCCCAGCACCGACACCGCACGGGTGGTGATGGGGGCCAGGGTCTGCGTGAGGGGCAAGCCCTGGTCTTGGCCCCACTTCAGCGTCAGGCTCAGCAAGAGCTCCAGCCCCGTGGCCCCAGGCTCGGCCTCCGCAAAGGGCCGGGTCTTTTCGTCCAGGCTGAGCGGCAGGTGATCGCTCACCAACGCATCCAGCGTGCCGTCGGCCAGGCCCTGCTGCAAGGCCTGGCGGTCGCGGTCCTGCCTCAGCGGCGGCACCAGGCGCAGGGCCGAATCGAAAAAGCCGATGTCCACATCGCTGAGGTGCAGATTGTTGATGCTGACGTCGCCGGTGATGGGCAGGCCCTCAGCCTTGGCCTGCCGCAGCAGCTGCACCCCCGCCGCGCTGCTCAAGCGGCACAAGTGCACACGGGCGCCGGTGCTGCGCATGAGCTCGATGATCGTGTGCAAAGCCACCGTCTCGGCACTCACCGGCACACCAGACAGGCCCATTCGCGTGGCCACGGCGCCGCTGGCCGCCACCCCTTTACCCAGCCAATGGTCCTGCGGGCGCAGCCATACGGTGTAGCCATAGGTCGCCGCGTACAACATGGCGCGTTGCAGCACCTGGGTGTCTTGAATGGCCACGTCAGCCTGCGAAAACCCGATGCAGCCCGCTTCGGTCAGCTCCGCCATCTCGGTGAGCACCTCGCCGCGCAGGCCTTGCGTGAGGGCTCCCAGCGGAAAGAGCCGGCAGCGGGAGAGCTGGCGCGCGCGGAACTTGAGCATCTCCACCAAGCCCGGCTCGTCCAACGCAGGGTCGGTGTCCGGCGGGCACACCAAGCTGGTCACGCCACCGGCGGCCGCGGCGGCCAACTCGCTTTCGAGCATGCCTTCGTGTTCATGGCCAGGCTCGCGCAAGCGAGCAGCCAGGTCCACCACGCCGGGCATCACCACCCAGCCGCTTGCATCGAAGCGCTGGTCAGGCTCGAAGCCCGCTGGTACAGCGCCGATAGCGACGATGCGGTCGCCCACGATGGCCAAGTCGGCCACACCATCGCGCCCACTGGCAGGATCCACCACGCGGCCGTTGGAAATCAGGATCTTCATGGTGCTCACGCCTCGTTGCCCGCGATGATGCTCATCACCGCCATGCGCACGGCTATGCCAAAGGTGACCTGGGGCAGGATCACGCTGTGCTGCCCGTCGGCCACGGCGGAGTCGATCTCCACGCCTCGGTTGATGGGACCGGGGTGCATCACGATCACATCCGGCTTGGCCAGCGCCAGCTTCTCCTGCGTCAGTCCAAAGCTCTTGAAGAACTCAGCCGAGCTTGGCAGCATGGCCCCGCTCATGCGCTCGTTTTGCAACCTGAGCATGATGATCACGTCGGCATCGCGGATGCCCTCGGCCATGTCGTGGCACACCCGAACACCCATGGACTTCAGGTCCGGTGTGACCAGGGTCTTCGGGCCCACTGCGCGAATCTCAGGCACGCCCAATGTGGTCAGTGCATGGATGTCCGAGCGCGCCACCCGCGAGTGCACGATGTCGCCCACGATGGCCACCGTCAGGTTGCTGAAGTCCTTCTTGTAGTGCCGGATGGTGTACATGTCCAGCAACCCTTGTGTGGGGTGCGCGTGGCGGCCATCACCGGCGTTGACCACATGCACATGCGGGGCGCAGTGCTGCGCGATCAGGTAGGGCGCCCCCGACTCGCTGTGGCGCACCACGAACATGTCGGCGTGCATTGCGCTCAAGTTGGCAATCGTGTCCAACAGGCTTTCGCCCTTGGCCGCGCTGCTGCGTGCAATGTCCAGGTTGATGACGTCCGCGCTCAAACGCTTGGCGGCGATTTCAAAGGTGGTGCGGGTGCGGGTGCTGTTTTCGAAAAACAGGTTGAACACGCTCTTGCCGCGCAGCAGCGGCACCTTTTTCACCTCACGCTCGTGCACCGATAAAAAAGTGCCCGCGGTGTCCAGAATGTGGTGCAGCACCGCCCGCGGCAAGCCCTCGATGGACAGCAGGTGAATGAGTTCACCGTGCCGGTTGAGTTGGGGGTTGCGCATCGTCACACGCCCTCCAGCGCAAAGGTCAGTTGGCCCTGCTCGTCCTGCGCCAAGGACAGGCGCTGCGACGCAGGCAAAGTCAGGCGAGCCGCCGCACACTGCGCTTCGACCGGCAGCTCACGCCCTCCCCGATCGACCAGAACCGCCAAGCTCACCTGCGCAGGCCGCCCAAAGTCAAACAGTTCATTGAGGGCGGCGCGAATGGTGCGGCCCGTGTAGAGCACATCGTCGACCAAGATGATGTGCCTTCCATCCACTTCGAAGGGCAGCCGAGTGGCGCCCTGGGTACTGCTCAGGCCGCGCTCGGCATAGTCGTCGCGGTGCAGGGTGATGCTCAGGCTGCCGGCCGAACCCGGCAAGCCCAGGTCTTTGTGCAGGCGCTCGGCCAACCAGGCCCCCCCGGACCAGATGCCCACCAGACCCACTGCCGGGGCGCCTGAACCCTGAACCAGGGCCGCCACCTGGCGACACAGCTGTTGATAGAGCGCTTCGGCGTCCAGGGCGAGTTGCGTCATGCTTGCTGATCCAGAAACTGTTGAAGTATCACCGCTGCTGCGGCCGCATCCACATCGTGGGCGCCATCGGCGTGGGCCTGGACGGTGCTGTAGCGCTCGTCGACTTCGTGCACCGGCAGCCCGGTACGCCCCTGCAAGCGCCGCGCAAAGCGTTGGGCGCGCAGGGTGTTTTCATGTGGCGCGCCGTCGGGGTGCAAGGGCACGCCCACCACCAGAGCATCAGGCTGCCACTCGCGGATGAGCTGTTCGATGGCGGCAAAGCGCTGGTCGCCCAT
>RGEP01000141.1 GCA_009918225.1 Betaproteobacteria bacterium
CGCGGGTCGGAAACCGGCCCAGCACCTGCTGCAGTGGTTTCAATTACGCAGTCTGCATCATGAAGAACATGCTTTCCCTGCTGGCCCTGGCCGGCCTCGTGTCGGTGACGGGCACCGCGCACGCACAGGAACTCAAAGGCGACATCAAGGCCGCCGAAGGCAAGGTGGCCATGTGCATCGGCTGCCACGGCATCCCGGGCTACCAAGCCAGCTTTCCCGAGATCCACCGGGTTCCCATGATCTCCGGCCAAAGCGCCAAGTACCTCATCAACGCGCTGAGCGCCTACCAAAAGGGCGAGCGCAAGCATCCCACGATGCGTGGCATCTCGGGCTCCTTGACCGACCAGGACATGGCGGATTTGGCGGCGTACTACGCGCAGCATGGCCAAGAAAAGGCCACGCCGGTGCCGGATCAACCCGCCAAGCAGCCCACTGCAGAAGTGGCGGCTTTGCTGCAAAAGGGTGCCTGCGTGTCGTGCCACGGCGCCAACTTCAACAAGGGCGTTGATCCCAGCTACCCCAAGATTGCCGGCCAGCATGCCGACTACCTGTACGTGGCGCTCAAGTCCTACAAGACCGAAGGCCAGGCTCAATTGGGCCGAGCCAATGCCATCATGGGCGCGCAGGTCAAGCAATTCAGCCTGGCTGAACTCAAGGCCATGGCCGGCTATATCGGCAGCCTGCCGGGCGATCTCAAGACCGTCCCCCAAAGCAAGACCCGCTGAACGTCAGCGGGCAGCGTCCAGCGTTTTCATGCGCAGCCCGGAGCGGACGCTCAGGGCTTCCAGCGCCTGAGCAAGAGGGCGTTGCTGATCACGCTGATGCTGGAGGCGGCCATGGCGGCTCCAGCCACCACTGGGCTTAGAAAGCCCAGCGCGGCCAAGGGCAGGCCCACCACGTTGTAGGCAAAAGCCCAAAACAGGTTTTGATGGATCTTGCGTGTGACCGCGCGCGACAACGCCAAGCCCTGAGGGATCAGGCGCAAGTCGGGCCTCAGCAGGGTCAACCCGGCTGTCTCCATGGCCACATCCGTGCCGGGCATGGCCAGTCCGATGTCAGCGGCAGCCAAGGCCGGTGCATCGTTGACGCCATCACCGACCATGGCCACGCGCTGCCCCGCTGGAAGGCCCCGGTGCAATTCGCGCACCACCTGGGCCTTTTCCTCAGGCAGCACCGGTGCCCGCACGTCCGAGATGCCCAAGGGCTGTGCAATGGCGCGCGCGGCCTGCGCGTGGTCGCCACTGATCATCACGCAGCGCACACCCAAACGTTGTAGGGCTCGGATGGCCTCAGCCGCTTCAGGCCGTGGGCTGTCTCCGAAACTCAAGGCGGCTACGGCCCGTTCCCCACACGTGAGCACGCTGACGGTGTGGCCCTGGGCTTGGGCCTGGTCCAGGGCAGACTGGATGGCCTGAAGGGCGATGCCGCGATCTTGCATCCATCGCGGGCTTCCCAGGGACAGGGTTTGATCACCCACCTGGCCCTGCAGGCCGCGGCCGGCCACCACCGTCACCGCCGCCGCTGTGGGCAGCAGCAGGGCACGCTGCTGCGCGGCTTGTCGAACCGCCAGGGCCAAGGGGTGTTCACTGCCCTGTTGAAGCGAGGCGGCCCAAGCCAGCACCGTGTCCGCGTCTTCACCCGGCGCCGGCGTGCAGGCCATCAGCTGCGGACGCCCTTGGGTCAGGGTGCCGGTCTTGTCCAGGCCCAGCACGGTCACCCCGCGCAGCAACTCCAGCGCCTGGGCATCGCGCACCAACAAGCCCATGCGTGCGGCCATGCCCGTGCCCACCATCAAGGTGGCTGGTGTGGCCAGTCCCAATGCACAGGGGCAGGCGATCACCAGCACCGATACGGCTTGAACGATGGCGTATTCCCATCCTCGGTCAGACAGCAAGGCCCAGCCCAAGACCGTCAGCAGGGCCACACCCACCACAGCCGGCACAAACACCGCGCTCACACGGTCTACCGTTTGCTGGATCGGCGCTTTTCGGGCTTGCGCCTGCTCCACCAGGCGCACGATGCGCGACAGGGCAGACTCGGCCCCCAGGGCCGTGACCTCCACCAGGAGCATGCCTTCGCCGTTGAGGGTGCCGCCAATCACGCCCTGGCCTGGTTCTCGGGGCACGGGCAGGCTCTCGCCCGTGATGGCCGATTCGTCAACATGGCTGCGCCCTTCTGTGATGCGGCCGTCAACCGGGATGCGCTGGCCGGGCCTGATCATCACGGTGTCACCGACGCGCAGCGCCGATAAGGCTCGCTCCTGGGCCTGCCCGTCCACCATCACCACAGCCGTTTCGGGCCGTAAGGCGCGCAGCGCATCCAAGGCGGCCAGGGTCTTGCGCTTGGCCCGTGCCTCCAACCACTTGCCCAGCATCACCAGCGTGATCACCACGGCCGAACTCTCGAAGTACAGATGGGGTTCGTGATCGTGTATGGGCCCAGTTGCCCACAGCCACAAGCTCAAGCCATAGGCTGCGCTCGTGCCTAAGGCCACGAGCAAGTCCATGTTGCCGCTGCCATCCTTGAGTGCCGACCAGCCCGCCTTGTAAAAACGCCAGCCCAGAACGAATTGAACCGGTGTGGCCAAGACCCATTGCCAAAGCGCCGGCAGCATGGCGTGCACGCCCAGGGGCTGCAGCAACATGGGCAGCACCAGGGGCAGGCTCAGGGCCACGGCCGTGGCCACCATCCAGCCGCGGTCGTTCGGCATGGGCGTGGCTCGGTCGGCTTGGTGAAACTGTGCGTCGTAGCCCGCTGCCTGCACGGCTGCCATCAAGGGGCCCACGAGGCTGTTGCCCACTTGAGCCGATGGCTGCAACTCTGCACCCCGGGAACCTTGGACAAAGCCCGTTCAACGCGCCCGACGCAACTGGCGCAGGTCATGCCGTCGATGTCCAGGGTGAGTTCGTGGGCGCTCATGGTGCGAGGTGTTCAGACCAGCGCCGCTGAACTAGACTGGTAGAGAGCATCCGGATGTGTGTACCGGCGTTCTTGAGGATTTCTGCCATGATTGAACTTCATCTTCCCGACATGACCTGTGGCCATTGTGTGCGCACGGTCACCGAGGTGGCGCGCCGCCTGGACCCCCAGGCCCAGGTACAGACCGATTTGGCCACCCACACCGCCCGCTTTGAGACCCAAGCCAGCGAACAGGCCTTGCGACAGGCGCTAGAAGCAGAAGGCTACCCCGCTGCGGTCTGATTCCTCTTTGATCTTGCTCAAACCCCCAAACGACATGGCCATGATGATCCGACTTCCCACTGCGCTCTGGACGATCGCCCTTTGCTTGGGGTTGACTTGCGCCACTCAGGCGCAAACCCTGCGCTGGTCCAGCAGCGGAGATCCGCTCACCATGGACCCGCATTCCCAGAACGAGTTGATGACCAACACCATCAACGCGCAGGTCTATGAGCGGCTGCTCTCGCGTGACCGCCAGTTGCAACTGGCGCCTGGCCTGGCCACCAGCTGGCAAGCGGTCTCGCCCACGGTCTGGCGCTTCAAGCTGCGCACGGGGGTGAAGTTTCACGATGGCACGCCTTTCAATGCAGACGATGTGGTGTTTTCAATCAAGCGCGCCCAGGCCCCCACCTCGCAGCTCAATGCCTATGCCCTGGCCTGCGGCGAGCCGGTCAAGATTGATGACTACACGGTGGAATTCCGCTTGAAGCAGGTCAACCCGATCTTCCTTCAGCACATCGAGGCCTTGCCCATCATGAGCAAGGTATGGAGCGAGAAGCACAAAGTCACCCGTCCCCTGGACTTCAAGAACCGCGAGGAGAGCCACGCCTCCATGAACGCCAACGGCACCGGACCCTACATGCTGGTCCAGCGCCAGCCGGGGGTTCGCACGGTCCACAAGCGCAACCCCAATTACTGGGGCCGCTTTGAAGGCAATGTGCAGGAGTCCGTCTTCACTCCCATCGCCAACGACGCCACCCGCCTGGCCGCTCTGGTCAGCGGTGAATTGGACTTCGTCCACGACCCAGCCCCGCGCGACATCGCCCGCTTGCGCAACACGGCCGGCGTCAAGGTCGTCGAAGGTCAGGAGAACCGTGTGGTGTTCATCGGGCTGGACCAGGGGCGAGAGGAACTGCTCTACAGCAGTGTCAAGGGCAAGAACCCCTTCAAGGACCATCGGGTTCGCCGCGCGCTGTACCAGGCCGTGGACATCGAGACCTTGCGCACCAAGCTGATGAATGGCTTGAGCGTGCCCACCGGCGCCATCACGCCGTCGCCGCTGGGCGCATACAACGACCCCGAGCTGGAAAAGCGCCTGCCATACGACGTCAAGGCCGCCCGGGCCCTCATGGCCGAGGCCGGCTACGCCGATGGCTTTGAGTTCACGCTGGACTGTCCCAACAACCGCTACGTCAACGACGAAGAGATCTGCATTGCTTTGGCCGGCATGTGGGCGCAGCTCAAGGTCAAGGTTCGCGTCAATGCCATGCCGCGCACCACCTACTTCCCCAAGATCGAAAAGCTCGACACCAGCGCCTACATGCTCGGTTGGGGTGGGGCCATCACCGATGCCGAAACCTCCATGACCCCGCTGTACCGCAACCGTGCACCCGGGGGCATTGGCGCCTACAACTACGGCAACTATCGCAACGACAAGGCTGATGAACTGGCCGGCAAGTCCAGCGTGGAGGGTGACCCTGTCAAGCGTGAAGCCCTGGTGAAGGCCGCACTGCAGGCCTATCGCGAGGACATCGCGGTGATCCCGCTGCACCGCCAAATGATTCCCTGGGCGGTGCGCGCCAATGTCACGCCTGCCCACAAAGCCGACAACTACGTCGAGCTCAAGTGGTTTTCAGTGGGGGCTCGCTAAGCCGGCGTGAAGACCCGGGCGTGCACGTCACGGCATCGACTCGGATGAAGCTGCCGGGCCCCGATCAGCCCTAACCCGAATTGCGCAGCCCCGCGGCAATGCCGTTGATCGAGATCTGGATGCCGGTTTGCACCCGTGCGATTTCCGGGTCGCCTTCGCGGCGGTTGCGGTAGCGCCGGATCAACTCCACCTGCAGGTGGTTCAAGGGGTCCAGGTAGGGGAAGCGGTGTTGGATCGAGCGGGCCAGCCAGGGGTTGCTGGCCAAGCGCTCATGCTCACCGGTGATGAGCTCCAAGGCCTGGTGGCAGCGCTGCCACTCCCGCTCGATGGCTGCAAATTGCCGCTTGCCCGAAGCGCGGTTCTCCACCAAGTCGAGGTAGCGCGAGGCCACCCGCAGGTCGCTCTTGGCCAGGACCATGTC
>RGEP01000142.1 GCA_009918225.1 Betaproteobacteria bacterium
CCTTGGTCTTGGCCGTGGCGGTCGACGCCCTGGGGCCCGAGCGGGTGCGCGCGGTGATGATGCCCTCGCCCTACACCGCTGAGATTTCGTGGCTGGACGCGCGCGACATGGCGCAGCGCCTGGGTGTGCGCTACGACGAGATTTCCATCGAACCCGCCTTTGACGCGTTTCGCACCGCTTTGGCCCCGCAGTTTCGGGGCCTGGCCGAAGACACCACCGAAGAAAACCTGCAGGCGCGCATCCGCGGCACGCTGTTGATGGCTCTGTCCAATAAGTCGGGCTCCATCGTCTTGACCACCGGCAACAAGAGCGAGATGGCCACGGGTTACTGCACCCTCTACGGTGACATGGCCGGCGGATTTGCCGTCATCAAGGACGTGGCCAAGACCCTGGTGTGGCAGCTGTGCGAGTGGCGCAACCAACAGCCTGATGCGCAAGGGGTGGTCCGTGAAATCATCCCCGAGCGCATCATCACGCGGCCGCCGTCTGCAGAGCTGCGGCCCAACCAGGTCGACCAGGACAGCCTGCCGCCCTACGAGGTGCTGGACGCCATCCTGGCGCGCTACATGGAAGAAGACCAGTCAGTGGAAGACATCGTGGCCGCGGGCTTCGAGCGGCCCACGGTTGAGCGCGTGGTGCGCCTGATTGCGCTCAACGAGTACAAGCGCCGCCAGGCGCCCATCGGCATTCGCATCACCCACCGCTCATTCGGCAAGGACTGGCGCTACCCCATCACCTCGAAGTTCCGTGCTTAAATCTTGCCGATTTCCCACCTGGAGTTCCCCATGAAGCAGATCACCGCCGTCATCAAGCCGTTCAAGCTCGAAGAAGTCCGCGAGTCCTTGGCCGATGTGGGCGTCTCTGGCCTGACCGTGACCGAGGTCAAGGGCTTTGGCCGTCAAAAGGGCCACACCGAGCTCTACCGCGGCGCGGAGTACGTGGTGGACTTTCTGCCCAAGGTGAAGGTGGAAGTCGTTGTGAAAGACGAAGACGTGGACCGTGTGGTCGAGGCCATCGTGGCCGCCGCCAAAACCGGCAAGATCGGCGACGGCAAGATCTTCGTCACGCCGGTGGAGCAGGTCATCCGCATCCGCACCGGCGAAACCAACGAGTCGGCGGTTTAAGGCGCAGCACGGGCGGCGGCCCACGGCGGCAGCCTAGGGGGTTGCCACTGCATCACTCGGCCGTGCGGCCCGCTGAACCTCAGCTGCGGCTGTAGTCCGCAGGCGGCGCGGCCCGGGCCGCCAGGGCCTGCTCGCGCAAGGTCTTCATCAGCCGTGGCAGGTCGTCGTCCACGATCAAGGCCGCGTGTTGTTCCGGGCTGATGAAGCCGCGGTCGTAGCCTTCCTGCACAAAACGGATCAGCGCGTCGTAATAGCCCGCCACGTTCAGCAGCCCCACGGGCTTGGCGTGGTAGCCCAGCTGCTGCCAAGACCACATCTCAAACACCTCTTCCAAGGTGCCGATGCCGCCCGGCAGGGTCAAGAAGGCGTCTGAGTGGTCCGCCATGAGCATCTTGCGCTCGTGCATGGTCTGCACCACGTGCAGCTCCTTCACCCCTTCGTGGCCGACCTCGCGGCGCATCAGGGCGTCGGGTATCACGCCCACCACGGGTGCGCCATGGGCCAAGGCCGCGTCGGCCACCACGCCCATCAGCCCCACCCGACCGCCGCCGTACACCAAGCGCCCCCCACTTTGCGCCAACAGGCGGCCGGTGGTTTCGGCCGACTCACGGTAAGCGGGGTGGTCGCCAAAGCGCGAGCCGCAATAGACACACAAGGACCAGCTGGCAGCGTTGGAAACAGCAGAGGCGTTCATCAAGGTTCTCTATACAAACAAGAAAAGGAAAAAAGACCCCGGACGGGGGCGTGGGGCCAGGGCGAAGGTCCGCAGCCGCGTTTCAGGCCCATCGTACCCACAGGGCCCAAAGGGCAGCGGCCCAGGTGCCACCACACAAGAGCAGGGCCAACAACACGGCTGCGCTGCCCATGTCCTTGGCGCGGCCGGCCAGAGGATGCAGCTCGAAAGACACGCGGTCGACGGCCGCTTCCACCGCTGAATTCATCAGCTCCATCGCCAGAACCAACACCACGGTGCCCATCAGCATGGCCCGTTCCACCCAGTTCGTGCCCAGCCACAGCGCCGCCGGCAGCATGAAGGCGGCCAACACCACCTCTTGGCGAAAGGCGCTTTCATGGGCCCAGGCGGCTTGCAGCCCACGCGCGGAATAGACCGCGGCGTTGACGATGCGCTGCAGGCCCCGTTTGCCCTTGAGGGGGTGTTCAGTGCTCATCGCGGCTGCGTTTGGGTGGCAGGGCCGGACGCCAATCGATCAGTCGGGTGCCGCAGACCACGTCGTGCCAGAACTGTCGCTGTGGGTGCAGGCGGGCCAGCAGGGCATAGGCCACCACGCCCACGGCCATCAAGCCGAAGATCTCTGCACTGCTGCTCAGGCCCGCGGCCCAGGCCGCGGCCAAGGCCGGAACAAACCACAGCCACGACAACAAGTAGCGGCACAAGGCACGGGCTTGCGAGACCGGCTGGCCCGCCATGCCCACCAAGCGCACATGCCAGGCCTTCATGGCCACGGTTTGGCCGCCGCGCGACCAAAACCACACAAAGTAGATGCCCAGCACCAAGAACAGAAAGGCCCGCAAGCCCCACTGCCCCTGAAGGGCATGGCGTTGCTGCGTCAAGGTGCTGAACAGGTATCCGGCAATCATCACCACGCCAAAGAGAATCACGCCCTCGTAGGTGAAGGCGGCCAAGCGGCGCATCAGGCCGGGCGCAGCCAGCGGCTGGGCCTGCTCTTCGGTGCTGGGGGAGGGCGTCGGAGACGCCGCAGGTTCAGAAGGGTTCATCACATGCCGCATCTTACGGTGCGGACACCAAAGCCCTGATGGCGCTGCGCTTAGGGCGTTCCGCCAGTGGGCACGGGCGAGCCGGTGCCGGGCATGGGCGGCGTGGTGGGTTCGCCCGAGCCCGATGGCGCCGCAGGCTGGGCTTCATCGCCAGAACCGGTGCCGGCCGCCTCGCCCGAGGGCGATGGTCGGCTGCTTCGGGCTTGAGGCAGCAGGGTCATGGGGTCGACCGTGCCGGGTTGCACTGCCAGGCGTGGAGCGCTGCTCGCGGCAGGCAGGCTTGAGGGCAGTTCGGTGACCAAGCGGGTGGTGGCGCCGATCGGTGCTTGCACCAGGGTGCCGCTGACCGGGCGCGCGACGGCGCCGGTTAGCGCATCGCCCATGGCCACGCTGGACTTGGGCACCGGTGCGGAGCTTTCGCTGCGTTTGGGCACCGCCGGACTCTGCACCGCGGCTTGCGCCTTGATGGCGAGGTCTTTGCGTTCTTGCGGGGCCAGGCCCTGATAGGCCTCCCACTGTTCGAGCCGCTCTTTGGCCGAGAACTGGCGAATCTCCTGGAAGTTCAAGCGTGCCGCGCCGCGCTCGGCGGGTGTCATGCGCGCCCACTGGGCCATGCGGTCTTGAACCCGCTGCTGCTCATCCACGGCCATGGACGGAAAGCGCAGGGACAGCTCCAGCCACTTCAAGCGCTGGTCGGCGCTCAATTCCGCCCAATCGTCCTTCAGGGGAGCGAGGATGGCCTGGTCACCGGCCGACAGCCGAGACCAACGGCCTGCAAGGGCCAGCGCTCGCCGAGCCTGGGCGGGTGCCGCCTGAGCGTCGTCGGGCGCGCTGGCCACGGGGGCCGACGCCTCCAGCGGGGCCGGCACGGCCTGCACGAGCTTGGAGGGCCGCCACAACCACGCCACCAGGGCCGCAATCACAGCCAGGCCCAGGACGGCGGCCATGCCGGTCATCCAGGGTTCGCGCTGGCGGTGCAGGGGGATGCGGTTCATGACAAGCGCTCAACGCTCCTGGCGGCGCAGGAACTCAGCAAAACCCGGGTCTGCGTAGGCTTGAGGCGGCAGGTCGTCGGTCAGCAGGGCCGCGTCAACCTCAGCGGCTGCCTGGACCTGGCGCTCGGCCAGGGTGTCTTGAATGGCCAGGAAGCCCAGGGCCAGGATGAGCAGGGGCAGGGCCGAGACCAACTTGGTCCACCAAGAACCCGTGCCACGCGGTGCGCCGGTGTCCAGGCCGCCCCAGGCGCCGGGCAGGCTGCCACCAGCGCCCGCCAAGACCAAACCCGATGGAGCCGCCCAAGCGGGCGACGTGGCTGCGGCCAGCCGGCGCGATTGCCGTGCGCGGGCCACCGCGCGTTCGCGCGCAAAGCGCAGGCGCTCGGCGATGTCAGGTCCCAGGTCTTGCAGCCCCTGGTCCAGGCGCGCAGCCAACATCAGGCCGGCGCGGTCTTCGGTGGTGGGCGTGGGGGTGGGGTTCATGGTGCAAATCCTCGGTTCTTCAGCGCTTTGGCCAAAGCATGAACGGCTCGGGAGCAGTGTGTTTTCACGCTGCCCTCCGAGCATCCCATGGCTTCGGCCGTTTCGCTGACATCCAACTCTTCCCAGTAACGCAGCAGGAAGGCTTCCCGTTGACGCTCCGGGAGCCGGGCAATCTCTTCTTCCAGCAAGGCCAGGGTTTGTTTGCGGCCCAAGAGGGGCTCGCCCGCCCCATCTTGGTGCGCGTCATCCGCGCTTTCCAGGAATTCGAGCAGGTCACCCCCGTCCCCATCGTCCTCAGGGCTTTGCAGGGAGGAGAAGTTCTGCATCACCGCTTCGCGGGTCTTGCGGCGTCGAAACCAGTCCAGCGTGGCGTTGGACAAGATGCGCTGGAACAGCAGGGGCCACTCCTCGGCCGGGCGGTCAGCGTACTTTTCGGCCAGCCGGATCATCGCGTCCTGCACGATGTCCAGGGCGGCATCCTCGTCGCGCACCGCGTACACCGTTCGCTTGAAGGCGCGTCGCTCGACGTCCTTCAAAAAGGCATTGAGTTCCTGCTCGGTGGACAAGGTACGGCTGTGCAAAGGAGGGGGTGCGGTCGGCGGCGAGTTTATGTCAAGCCCGCCATGCCATAATCCTGGGTTCTGTTACCACGCTACTCGATCACGCGCCACCCGACCAACCCGGATGGGTGGACCTGATCCGCAACGTCCTGAATCCACCTCACAAGGGTGAGTGTCCGAAACGAAAGCCGGGCACGCGAAGAGGGGCACCGACGGTTTTTCGTTAGAGAAATTCACTGAGGTCTGATATGGACATATCACCCG
>RGEP01000143.1 GCA_009918225.1 Betaproteobacteria bacterium
TGCTGCTGGCCCTGGTGCTGGGGGTGGTGGACCTGGGCCGCTGGCTGGCCGCAGCGGGGTCTTTGCATGAAGCGGCGCGCCTGGGCGCACGCCTGGCCGTGGTGTGCGACCTCGACGATCCCCAAGTGAGCAGCCGCGCCCTGGCTCGGGTGGTGGGCCTGCAAGCCTTGGCGCCGCCGCCGACGTTCACCGTATCTCGCGAGCCCGCTGCGTGCAGCGCGGCCAATTGCCAGCGCATTCGGGTCAGCTTGAGCGGTGCCGCCTTGCAGGGCGTGATGCCCGCGTGGGGCGGCAGCCTGCCCCTGCCCACAGCCGTGGTGGAGCTGCCACGAGAGAGTTTGAGCAGCCAAGTCAATGGAAGGAACAACCCCTCATGCCTGTGAACACCATGCACACCGCCAACACCCTGGGCCTGGCCGGCGCCAAAGGAGGCGTGGGCACCACGGCCCTGGCCTGCAACCTGGCCTGGGCACTGGCGCAGCAGGACCAGCGGGTGGTGCTGCTGGACTTGGACGTGCGCACAGGCCAGGCGGCGCTGCACCTGTGCGAACGCAATGCCGGCCCCACGGTGCACGAGGCCTTGCAGGTCATTGAGCGCCTGGACAGCACCTTGCTGGACACGCTGTTGACGCCTTGCTCCCCCGCGCTGCGGCTGTTGCCCGCGCCACGCAACTGGTGGGCGTGGCCCGAGGAGCCCGATCGAAACGCAGAAGGGCTGTTGAAGCTGGTCCGCACCGCAAGCGAGTTGGCCGACTGGGTGTTGGTGGACCTGCCCAAAGGAGCGATGACGCATGAGGGATTGGCCCCGTTGATGCAGCACCTGCAGGAAGTGGCCTTGGTCACCGAGCCCACCCTGCCGGCGACCTTCAATGCGCGATGGGCTTGGCAATGGCTGCAGGAACAACGAGGCCCCTCGAGAACCCACAGCCTCGTGCTCAACAAGATGCACAAGGCTTGTACGGTACCGGGCCATCAGCTGCGGCGAACCCTGGGCCTGGGCGATGACGATACCGCCTGGCGCGAGCTGCCGCGCAGCGATGCAGCCGTGGCACAGGCCAGCTACCAAGGGCAGGCCGTGGGGGCGCTCACGCCCAAGGACCCTTGGGCTCGCGGGGTGTCGCAGTGGGCCGCCGAACTTGCGGCGCGCCGCACCGCGCAGCTTGCGAACACCGCGGAACACACCAGCGACGCGGTCGGGCCAAACACGGCGAGCGATGAAGGCCCAGCGGGCGCGGCGCCTACCGGCCAGCCCGCATCAACGCTGGCACCGCCCTTGTGGGGCCGAGGGGCTTGGCGTGAACGGCTGATGAGGTGGGCCACATGAGCAACTCGGTGTATGCGCCATTGCGGCGCGAGCTGTACCAACGGGTCTTGGACCGCGTAGACCTTGAAGCCCTTCGTGCCCTGGAGCCCGATGGCCTGCGCCGTGAGTTGCGGCGCCTGACCCAACGCCTGCTGGAGGAGTCTGGCCTGCCCTTCAACTCGGTCGAACGGGTGCAGGTGGTGACCGACATTGAGCACGAGGTCATGGGACTGGGCCCACTGGAGCCTTTGCTGCAAGACCCCACCGTCAGCGACATCCTCGTCAACGGACCCGAGCGCATTTGGGTGGAGCGGCAAGGACGCTTGCAAGCGGCGCCGGTGCGCTTCGACGATGAGCCCCATTTGCGGCGCACCATCGACCGCGTGGTGGCGCGCGTGGGGCGCCGCATCGACGAGCACAGCCCCATGGTCGATGCCCGTTTGGCCGATGGATCGCGCTTCAACGCCATCATCCCGCCCTTGGCCCTGGATGGCTCAGCGGTTTCGATACGCAAGTTCAGCCCAGACGCCCTTGCGCTGGACCGGCTGGTGGCCCTGGGAACCCTGACCGCTGAGATGGGGCAGCTGCTTCAGGCCCTGGTGCAGGCCAAGCTGAATGTTCTGGTTTCGGGCGGCACGGGCAGCGGCAAGACCACGATGCTCAACCTCTTGTCGGCAGCCATCGCTCCGCATGAGCGGGTCGTGACCATTGAAGATGCGGCTGAGCTGCGCCTGCAGCAGCCCCATGTGGTGAGGTTGGAAACCCGCCCGCCCAACACCGAAGGCGCTGGCGAGGTGACCCAGCGTGCCCTGGTGCGCAACGCCCTGCGCATGCGGCCCGACCGCATCATCCTGGGCGAGGTGCGCGGCGCAGAAGCCTTTGACATGCTGCAGGCGATGAACACCGGCCACGAAGGCTCGATGGCCACGGTACACGCCAACAGTGCGCGTGATGCCTTGCTCCGAGTGGAAAACATGGTGGGCATGGGCCCTGGCGGCTTGCCTTCCCGGGTGGCACGCCAGCTGATTGCATCGGCGGTGTCGGTGGTGTTGCACCTGCAGCGCCTGTCCGATGGCTCGCGCCGGGTGGTCAGCATCTCCGAAGTGACCGGGCAGGAAGGCGACACGCTGCTGATGCAAGACCTGCACCTGTTCGAAGCCACCGGTGTGGATGATCAAGGCCGGGTTCGCGGTCACTTCCGCACCACCGGTGTGAGGCCACAGCTTGAGCCTCGGCTCAAGGCCTTGGGCATCGAGCTGCCGACCCGAAGCCCGCCTCACATCACCGAAACAACAAAACCTGCATGAGCATTCTCGAACACCCCCTTGGCGCGCTGGAGCTGGCCTTGATGGCAGCCGCCTTCTTGGCAGCTGCGCTCGGCCTGGAAGGCTTGGCCTTGCTGTGGCACCAAACACGGAGCCCGTCCATGCTGCGCTTGCAGCGTCGGCTGCACGAATGGTTTGCGCCAGATGCCGAGCCCGACCCGTGGTGGGGCCGCGTGCAGGCCGCCTGGCGGCGTTGGCAGGGCGCCCGTGGTGCCCATGTGCGTGCGGTGGTCCAGCAGCTGCCCGATGGCTTGGACCTGATGGCCCGTGCCTTGCGCAGCGGCCATGCCTTTTCCACGGCACTGCAGATGGTGGCCGAAGAGGGGCCACAGCCCCTGGCCGCCGAAGTCCAACAGGTCGTGGAGCACATGGCCTGGGGCGGCGAGCCCAGTGACGCGCTGGATGCGCTTGCGCAACGGATTCCGGTCGACGAGGTGCGCTTCTTCGTGATGGCTGTAAAGCTGCAGCGCCAGACCGGCGGACAACTGGCGGAGGTGCTGGGCAACATTGCGCACCTGTTGCGCCAGCGGCAGCAACTGGTGGACAAGGTGCGGGTGCTGACTGCAGAAGGACGGTTGTCGGCCCAGGTGCTGTCGGCACTGCCGCCGGTCACGGCTGCAGCCTTGTGGCTGGTGCGCCCGGAGTTCATCGCCCTGCTGTGGACCGACCCCATGGGACTGCAAATGCTGCAAGCCAGTGCCGTGCTGATGGTGCTCGGCTGCCTGTGGCTGTGGCGAATGACCCGAATACACGTCTAGGAGGGCACACCATGAGCGAGCAACTGCCGAGCCTGGATGCCGGGCGAACGCCGGCGTGGCAGCGCCTGATCGAGCCGCTGGCGCGCTTGGCCGCGCCGCCTCCCGAGGACCCCAGCAAACCCAGCGCACCGGGCGTGGAAAACGACCCGGGGCTTCTGGTACCCCCGGCCCACCGGGAACGCTTTGTCCATGCAGGGCTGCGCAGCCGCAGTGCACCGGTGGTGTTCTATGCGGCCAAGGTGCTGCTGGCCCTGGGCCTGCCGCTTATGGTTTGGTGGGGCATGGCCCTGGCGGCCAAACCCATTTCGGGAGCCCAGGGTGCAGCGCTGCTGCTGAGCGTGTCACTCTTGGGCCTGCAGCTGCCGGGCCTTTGGCTGCGCCGGCGCATTGAGCGTCGACAGCGCGAGCTCTTTGAAGCCTTCCCCGATGCCATCGACTTGATCATCGTGTGCATGGAAGCCGGCTTGGGCCTGGATGCAGCCTTGGAGCGGGCCGCCCACGACATGGAACTGCGCAGCCCCGCCTTGGCCGAGGAACTGGCCTTGTTGGGTGCTGAGCGGCAGCTGGGCGTGGCCCGAGCGCAGGCGCTGCGGCACCTGGCCCAGCGCACCGGTGTCGAAGAGATACGGGCCTTTGCCACCTTGCTGGTTCACACCGAGCGGCTGGGCACGGGCGTGACCGACGCCCTGCGGGTGCATGCACAGGCCCTGCGCCAGCAGCGGGAACGGCGCGCGGAAGAGGCCGCGGCGCGGCTGCCGGTCAAGCTGCTCTTCCCCTTGATCTTCACCCTCTTTCCAGCACTCATGGTGGTGCTGATGGGGCCGGCGCTGATCAGCCTGATGCGGCAGTTCGGCCCCTTGGTGGCGGGCTAGCGAACAGGCCTACATCAGGCCTTCATCAGGTTTTGGCAGGTCTGGCGCTGACCGTCGGCCGCCGCCACGCCGGCACACACCCCGTTGAGCTGCTGTTGCAGACGCTGCAAGACCGCCGCCTGCGCCGGGCCCTTGTTCCACTCCTTGAGCTTGCTGGCCACCCGCTGCAGCGAGCGCGCGCTGCGCTCATGGAAGGCCGCGGGGTCTTGGCCGGCTTCCTTGAACAGCTGAGCCGCCACCGCCTCGATGCGGGCGCTGTCTTGCGGGGCCAGATCGACCAGGGCATTGAAGTAGCCCGCGCCCCACTGCAGCCGCGTGGCCGGGCCCACGCTCTTGTCAAAGGACTCCTGGTACCACTTCAAGGCCTCAGCGCTGCGGCCTTGCTTGCGGGCGTTGGACCCCAACTGGCTCATCAGGTAGTAGGGTGAATGGCTGCGCGCAAGGTTGGCCTTCAACAGCGCATCGCTGTCTTCCCACAAACCAGCCTGCCCCAAGAGGTAGGCGGTGGAGGTGATCACCGCCTGGCGCTCATAACCATCGGTAATCTCACGGTCCATGCGCTGGCTGTGTTCGCGCGCCTGTTGCAACAAGGCCTCGGGCAGGCGGGGCTTGAGCGTGTCCTTGCCTTGGCCCAAGCGGGCCAGCGCCACGCGTTCGATCACCACCTGGGTGCGGTCTCCGCGTGACAGGCTGGCGTCGGCCTGTGCGCGCACCAAGGCCGAGTCCACGCGCTGCACCAGGGCGGCTCGCTCGGGCGTGCCCTCGTCGCTGAGCACCTGCACCATCTTGGCCGCGCCGCCCGTGAGCACATCCAGGTGCAGCTTGGTGGAGGCCGCGTCGGCCAACACGGTTTGCACCAGTTCGCGCAGCATGGCATCGGGCTTGATGCCCCGGCCATCGTCG
>RGEP01000144.1 GCA_009918225.1 Betaproteobacteria bacterium
GGCCCGAAGCCCCGCGAGGTGCGCAGCACCCGCGAGCGCACCTCGGTTTCGGTTCGACCACGGCGGCCAGGACTCCATCACTCACATCCCAAGGGAGAAAGCATGATCAAGTCATTGATGTCGAAGTTCTGGCGCGAGGAAGACGGGGCTTCGGCCATCGAGTACGGGCTTCTGGCGGCCCTGATCGCCGTGGTGATCGCCACCAGCGTGGGCTCGGTGGGCACCAAGCTCGACACGGTCTTCAAGTCGGTGGTCACCGCACTGTGATGACCGGGGTGCCTTGGCCGGCCCACGCCACCCGGCGTGGGGTCCCGGCCAAGGCTCCCGGGCCCATCGGAGGCAACCGATCAAACCCTCCCACGAAGCACCGCCGCACATGAATCCCCAACCCGTTGACAGCGCCAGCCTGGCGCACGCTTGGCCGGCCGCGCAGACCGTGGCCTGGGCCACCCTGGCTGTGCTGTTGCTGTGCTCAATGTGGGCCGACCTGCAAACACGGCGCATCTCCAACCGCCTGGTGGCCGCTGGAGCC
The DNA here is from genome assembly GCA_009918225.1 of Betaproteobacteria bacterium. Lineage (GTDB taxonomy): Bacteria > Pseudomonadota > Gammaproteobacteria > Burkholderiales > Burkholderiaceae_C > RFTU01. The sequence continues at coordinate 533 of RGEP01000144.1, forward strand.
GCCAGTGCTGTGGCTCAGCAGCTGCTGCTGCCGCCGGGCCTGCACCCGGCCATAGGGCCCGCCTACGGTACCCCGGGGGTCCTCATGGGCGCCATGGCCGCGGCCCTGATGCTCGCCGCCACCGCCGCCTTGTGGCGCCTGGGGTTGTGGGGGGCAGGCGACGCCAAGTGGCTCACGGTGTTGGCCGCCCACAGCGGGCCCGCTTTGGTGTGGCCCCTGCTGTGGTGGACCGTGGTGGCCGGTGGCGTGTTGGCGCTGGTGTGGAAGGCGATGAACTGGCGCAAGCCCATGCCCTATGCCCTGGCCATTACCGCGGGCGAGCTGGCCCTGGTCGCCAGCGCCCCGTGAATGTCGATCCCTTGAGAACCCTGAGTTGAGAACCCTAAGAGAAGCGAACCCCATGCCTGCACGCCCAATGTCCCGAACCCCGACCCATATCCCCTTCTTCCTGCGCCTGGGCAAGCCGCTTACCCTGCTGGGCCTGGCTGGGCTGGCCGGTGTGCTGGCCTTGGTGCTGGCCGCACGTTGGTTGCGTGCACAAACCGCCGACCACCTGCCGGTGGTGGTGGCCACGGCCGACATTCCCCTGGGCACACCGCTGGAAGCCACGATGCTGCGCACCGTGCCCTGGCCCCCAAGCGCCTGGCCCCAGGGCGCGGTGGCCGACCCGGGCGCCTTGGTGGGGCGCGTGGTGCGTACCCCCCTAAGCCAGCATGAACCGGTCTTGGAGGCCAAGCTGGCCGCACTGGGCTCGCGCGGCGGCTTGTCGGCGGCCATCACCCCGGGCAAACGGGCGCTGACGGTCAAGGTCAACGAGGTGATGGGGGTTGCGGGATTTGCACTTCCCGGCAGCCTGGTCGATGTGCTGGTGCACACCCAAACCGAGTTGGACCGGCGTGTGACCGACACCGCCTTGTCCAAGATCGTCTTGGAGCGGATCTTGGTGCTGGCCGTGGCGCAAGACGCCGCCCGCGACAGCACCGCCCCACGCGTGACCGGGGCCGTCACCCTCGAGGTAAGCCCTGAAGAGGCCGAAAAGCTCGACCTGGCCCGCAGCGTCGGGACCCTGTCCCTGGTGCTGCGCAACCCAGCCGATGCCGCACCCTCCCACACCCCTGGGGCTCGCAAACAAGACCTGCTGGCCCTGGCCCCTGTGGGCACGGCCAAGCAAGCGGCCCCAGATGGCGCAGCCATGACACGACCGCGCCGCGCGCCGCCCACCACGGCCACACCACCCGGTGCCGCACCCGCCCACACCAACGGGGCCGCAAAAGAAGACGGCGCCGAGTTGATTCGCGGCACACAGCGTGCGCCAGCTGTGTGGTGAGGGTGAGCCCCTTCTGCGCAAAGCCCCCCGGGCCCAACCCTTGCTGTGGCCGCACCCGCTGAACAGGCCTGTTGATAAGCAGGGGACAAGCCGTGGGCAACGCCCCTGCCCGCTGGGGATGAGCTGTTGACTTCCTGTTGAACGAAAGAGAACCTTTGTGAGCTTCCAAGCCCTGATCGATTGCAAACACCTGACCCTGGCCCATGCTGCGCGCATTCGCCGCGTCACCGCTGCGGCCTGGTGGCCCGCGGCCCTGACGCTGGTGTGGGGCGCACAAGCGCTGCCGGGCCTTGCCCAACTGCCCCAGCGCCTGATGGTGCAAGCCGGCGCCTCCCAAGTGTTGACGCTGCCCCAGGCGGTTGAGCGCGTCTCGGTGGCCCACCCGGGTGTGTTGGATGTGGTGCTCACCGGCCCGCGCGAGCTGTATGTGCTCGGACGCGGCATCGGCTCGAGCAACCTCATGCTGTGGTCACGCGGCTCAGCGGTTTCGGTGATCGATGTGCGGGTGGAAATGGATGTGCGCGCCCTGCGTGAGCAACTGCAGCACCTGCTGCCCGAAGAAGGGGAGCTGCAGGTGCAGGCCGCAGCCGACTCGGTGGTCTTGTGGGGCACGGTCGGCCATGTGTTGGCAGCCGAGCGCGCGGTGGCCTTGGCGCAAGGCCATGTGCGCGCCTTGGCGCGCTTGGCACAAGCCCCCAGCACACCTCCGCCGGCTGGCCCTGCGTCGGCTGGCCCCGCGGGTGCAGCCATGGGCGGAGCCGGCGCCACCTCTCAAGCCCTGGGTGGCAGCCCACCGCATGTGATCAACCTGCTCAAGATTCGGCAACCCCAGCAGGTCATGCTGGAGGTGAAAGTGGTGGAGGTGTCGCGCAACCTGCTGGACCAATTCGGCGTCAGCCTGAACCTCAACCGCAGCGCCGGCTCAATGAGCTACGGCCTGGTCACCCAAGCTCTGCAAGACGTGTTCGGCCGCTTGAGTGTGGCCGGTCGCAACGGCAGCCTGTCGGTGGACGGCAAGGCGCAAGACGGTGCCCTGAAGGTTTTGGCCGAGCCCAATATCGTGGCGCTCAGCGGCCAGGAGGGCAGCTTCCTGGCGGGGGGCAAGGTGTTCATTCCGGTGGCGCGAGACACCGCCGAAGGCCGCGCCACAGTGACCCTGGAAGAAAAAGAGTACGGCGTGGGCCTGCGCTTCACACCGCAGGTGTTGGAAGGTGATGTGGTGCAGCTGCGCGTGGCGCCCGAAGTGTCCGAGCTCACCCGCACCGGCTCACCCTTCTTGAGCAGCGGCGGCGTCACCACGGTCCTGCCCAGCTTCACCACGCGACGCGCGGCCACCACGGTGCAGCTGCGCGACGGACAAAGCCTGGCCATCGCCGGCTTGATCAAAAACATCAACTCCGAAACGCTGACGAAGTTCCCCTTCTTGGGAGACCTTCCGATCTTGGGGGCGCTGTTTCGCTCCAAAGAGTTTCAGCAAGACCGATCTGAAGTGCTGTTCATCATCACGCCGCGCTTGGTGCAAGCCTTGCCCAGCGAGGCCGAACGCCTAAGCGCGTTGGAACCGGCCGAGGGCAGCCCAGCGGCGAGCCGATCGGCAGCGCCCCTGTTGAGCGAAGACCCGGCAGCAGCCCGCCGAGCACAGCGCCTGAACCCGCAGGCCGGCGAGGACCCTCGGCTGCCTGAGACGGTGTCGGCGCGCGAAGCCATGGGGGCGCGGCGCGGCGCGGCTGGCACCGGCGCCGGTGGCTCATCGGCTGAGCCCAGCTCTTTGGCGACGCCCACGGCCCCGCCGACCCCATTGGCCACGCCGCTGGGGCGCTGATGTTGGCGCCTGGCAGTTCGGGACGCTGCAGCGCACCGCGCAAGCGCCAGCGCGGCGCCTCGGCCATCTTGCTGGCCTTGTGCCTGCCGGTGATGCTGGGGCTGGTGGCCTTGGGCTGGGACCTCAGCCGCGCCTATGCCCTGAAGGCCGAACATCAAAACGCCATGGATGCTTGCGCACTGGCAGCCAGCTCGGCACTCACCGGGGCCAACGACCCGGCCGTGTTCGATGTGGCGCGAGCCTACGCCCTGGTCTTGGTGGACCCACAGGCCCAAGGCGAAGCTGCCCGGCCTGCGGCATCCATCAACCGTGTGTTCTTGCAATCCGAAGTGCCCACGGCCGCGTCCATCGAGGTGGCGTTCTCGTCCCAAATCGATGGACCTTTTGTGGCCGCCACCTCCACCCAGACCCTGGGGTTGTCGCCGGCACAGGCGCGTTTTGTGCGCTGCAAGCGCAGCGACACAGGCCGCGCCCTGTGGCTGATGCCGGTGTTGCAAGCCCTGGGTATTCCTGCGGCGAGCAGCATCTCGGTCACGGCCGAAGCCGTGGCGGCGCTGTCGGGTGCCCAAGAGGTGTGCGCCATGCCCTTGGCGGTGTGTGCCGCGCCCGGCTCGACCCAGGCCCAGGGCTGGGGCTTGGTCAGCGGGCGCCGCCTGACCTCGGTGGACAACCCCGCGGCCGGCTACGGCAGCGGCAACTTCGGCTGGGCCGATTTCACGCCCCCCAACGGAGGCGCCTCAGAGCTGGCCGCGCTGTTGCAAGGCCAAGGGGCCTGCGGCGTGCAGCGCGGCCAGTCGGTGGGGCAGCCGGGACAGGCAAGCTCGGTGGGCAGCGCGTGGAACACGCGCTTTGGCCTGTATGCCAACACCAACGAAGCCCGGCAGTCGCCACCGGACTACACCGGTTGGGGCTATGCCACGGGCAACAACAACCTCAGCGACTACCTGATGCGCCGCGCTGCCCGGGCGTCCTTTCAAGGGCAGGTGGGCGGCGGCGTGGTGGCACTGACCAGCGCGCAGCATGCGCAGTGGGGCGCCCAACGCCGCCTCATCACCGTACCCATCGTCGATTGCGCGGTCTGGAACGGTGGCAAGGGCAGCGCCATGGCCAGCGTGCTGGACCTGGCCTGCGTGCTGATGCTCGCGCCGGTCAAGACCGGCAGCCGCCCCAGCGGTGCGGGGGTGTCCAACAGCTTTGAAGTGGAGTACCTGGGCCGAGCCGGCGACCCGGGCGCGCCGTGCGCCACCAACGGTGCAGTTGGCGGCAACACCGGTCCTCTGGTTCCAGGGTTGGTTCAATGAGCACCCCACCACGGAGCGCCGAGAGGCGGCGCGCATCGGGCTTGGCGGCACTGGAACTGGCGTTCTTGCTGCCCGTACTGGTGGCCGTGCCGGCTGCGGCCTGGGACATCGGGCGCGCACTGCACCACGTCGAGCGGCTGCACCACGGGGTGCGTGCGGCCGTGCGCCACCTGGCCAC
>RGEP01000145.1 GCA_009918225.1 Betaproteobacteria bacterium
GCCCAGACGGCTACACCCTGCTGTTGGGCGCGAACAATGAAACCGCCATCGCTCCGCTGGTCAACCGCAAGCTGCGCCTGAACCCCTTGCGCGACCTCAGCGGGCTCGGGCTGATCGCCTCGCAGCCCATGGTGCTGGTGGCCTCGGCCGGCAACAAGGACGCGCCGCGCACGCCCGCGGACTTCATCCAGAAGGTCAAACGCAACCCGGGCCGCTTCAGCTACGGGTCTTCGGGCGTGGGCACTGCGCTGCACCTGGCCGGCGAGATGACCAAAGAAGCCGCAGGGCTGTTCATGGTCCACATCCCCTATCGCGGCGTCGCGCCGTTGACCACCGATCTGCTCAGCGGGCAGTTGGACTTCGGGGTGTTCGTCTTGTCCAGCGCCCTGCCCCACATCCGCAGCGGCAAGATGATCCCCATCGGCACCACACAAGCGCGCCGTGCAGGGCTCACGCCCGACATTCCTGCATTGGCTGAGCACCCGGCTCTAAAAGCGGTGGACATCAGCAGCTGGTTTGGCCTCTTCGGCCCGGCGGGCCTGCCAGCACCCGTGGCGCAACGCCTGCAAAAAGCCCTGGGCGATGCGCTGCAGGTGCCCGAGGTGCGCAAGCGGCTCGAAGAGTCGGGCGCCACGATGGCGCCAACCGGCGTGAACTTCAGCGCCTTCCACAGCGCGGAGATCGAGAAGTACCGGCGCATCGTCGAGTACGCCAAGATTGAAGAGTAAACAGCAGCCCCTCGCACCGCCATGAACCACAACTCCGCCTCCCACCAGGCTTTTGAACTGCAGGCACCGGACCTCAGCCGCTGGCGCGCCGGCAACACCGGCCTGGAGGGCGTGTGGCGTTTCGAATCGTCCCAGCCCGGCCGCGAGGTGCTGGTCACCGCGCTGGTTCACGGCAATGAGCTGTGTGGCGCTTGGGCCCTGCTCGAAGCCCTGGAGGCCGGTGTTCGGCCCACACGAGGTGCACTCACCTTGGCCTTTTGCAACCTGGCGGCCTTCGACCGGTTCGACCCCCTGGACACCGACCGCTCGCGCTTTGTGGACCAGGACTTCAACCGCTTGTGGGGCACCATGCCCTGGCGACGCCCCGGGGCTGCACTGGACTGTGAACAGCAACGGGTGTTGGCGCTGCAGCCGGTCATCGAGCGCGCCGACTGGCTCTTGGATCTGCACTCGATGCACGCCGAAGGTCCAGCCCTGGGCCTGACCGGCTTGATGCCCCACCATGCCGCGCATGCGGTGTCCTGGGGTGCGCCGGGGCTCCTGGTGGCAGACGCCGGGCATGCAGCCGGCACCCGCATGCGCGACCACGGTCGATTCGGCGATGCCCACGATGAACAGGCCGTTGCGCTCTTGGTCGAGTGCGGCTGGCATGGGGCCGCGTCCTCGCGCACCGTGGCGCTGGACGTTCTGCACCGGTTCCTGTGCGCCAGCGGCTGTGTGCAATCCGAAGCGCTGCCCGGCGTGTGGCGACAAGCGCAGGCCCAGCAGCCGCCCCAGCAGCTGCGGGTCACCCACGCCATCACCGTGCAAGCCGGCACCCCGCCCCACTTCACTCAGAGCTTTCGCACCGGCGACGTGATCGCCCAGCAGGGCACGGTGATCGGGCATGACGGCGCCGGCCCCGTGACCACCCCCTACGATGGCTGCGTGCTGATCATGCCCTCGTTGGCCCATGCCAAAGCCGGGGCAACCCTGGTGCGCCTGGCCCGCCCGGTGTGACGCGAACCGGGCCGCTCAGGGCCTGGGGCTGGGGTGATCAAGCTGAGGTCGTGCGCTGGGCGCCGAGCGCCGGCGCCTCGACCTGGGGGCTATGCGCTCTGGGCTTGGGCTACACTGCAACGGTCTGCGCGGCGCTCCAGTCCTCGCACGGGCGGCCCATCGCGGCCCCTCTTCAGCTTGTTCCCAGCCACGACTGGTGCCCTCCTCCCGGAGTGGCGGTTGGCAGGAACCCAGGCCCTCACAGGGCTCCATCAAAACACATGAACTTCACCGATCTCGGCTTGGCCGAGCCCATCCTGCGCGCCGTGCGCGAACAGGGTTACGAAACCCCCACCCCCATCCAAGCCCAAGCGATCCCCGCCGTTCTTCAAGGCGGCGACCTGATGGCCGGCGCCCAAACCGGCACGGGCAAAACGGCCGGCTTCACGCTGCCCTTGCTCCATCGGCTGGCGGCTGACAAACCGCTGCGCGACGCAAGGGGCCGCGTGGCCATCCGCGCCCTCATCCTGACCCCCACCCGCGAACTGGCGGCACAGGTCGAGGAAAGCGTGCGCACCTACGGCAAGTACCTGCCCCTGAGCTCCATGGTGATGTTCGGTGGCGTGGGCATGCAGCCCCAGATCGACCGCTTGCGCAAGGGCGTGGACATCCTGGTGGCCACACCGGGTCGTCTCCTGGACCACCACCAACAAGGCACGCTCGACCTGTCCAATGTGCAGGTGTTTGTGCTGGATGAAGCCGACCGTATGCTGGACATGGGCTTCATTCATGACATCAAGAAGGTGCTGGCCATCGTGCCGGCCAAGAAGCAAAGCCTGCTGTTTTCGGCGACCTTCAGCGACGACATCAAGGCCCTGGCCGACCGCCTCCTCAATCAACCGGCCCTCATCGAAGTGGCCCGCCGCAACGCCACGGCCGAAACCATCGCCCAACGCGTGATCCTCACCGGACGCGAGCGCAAGAAGGAGCTCTTGGCGCAGCTTATCCGTGAGGGTGATTGGCACCAGGTGCTGGTCTTTACCCGCATGAAGCACGGCGCCAACCGCCTGGCCGAATACCTGTGCAAGGAAGGCATTCCGGCCATGGCCATCCACGGCAACAAGAGCCAGGGCGCGCGCACCAAGGCCTTGAGCGAATTCAAGTCAGGCGCGCTGCCGGTGCTGGTGGCCACCGATATCGCCGCGCGCGGCATCGACATCGACCAGTTGCCCCACGTGGTGAATTTCGAGCTGCCCAATGTGCCTGAGGACTATGTGCACCGCATCGGCCGCACCGGCCGCGCGGGCGCCCAAGGCGAGGCCCTGAGCCTGGTGTGCCGCGACGAAGAGATCTTCTTGCGCGACATTGAAAAGCTCATCAAGCGCGAGATTCCGCGCGCCAGCGTGCCGGGCTTTGAACCCCCGGCCGATGAAAAGGCCGAGCCCATCGTCTTGGGCCGCATGACCATCGGCGTGGGCGGTACGCGCCGCGGTGGTGGTGGCGGTGGTGGCGGCCAGGGCCGCGGTTCACGGCCGCAGGGCCGAAGTGCACACGGAAACGGCGGGGGTGGCAACGGCAACGGGGGCGGTGGCGGCGGATACAGCCCCAACCGGCCCCAGGCTGGGGCGGGCTCTAACGGCCGCCCTGCATCCAGGGATGGCCGGGGACCTCGTTCAGGCGCAACACCGGGGTCACGCAACAGTCGACCCGGTCCGCGATAGTGGCCCACTCGGCCATCGGCCGCTGGGCCAGGTGTTCGGCCATCAGCGCACGCGTGTGAGCAGCGGCAGCTGAGCCTGGGGTTTCGCCCCGGCTCCAGTGGCGCTGCCCCCATTCAGCGTGGCCAATGGCCTCGCACCAAGCCTGCCAAAACTTGGCTTCCAGGGCACCCACCGCAAGGTGCCGGCCATCGGCACACCGATACACGGCATAGCAGGCTGCGCCACCGTTGAGCAGGCTGCTGCCCCGCGCCGGCACCCAGCCCAGGCTTTGGGATTCGGCGCGCGCGATCACGGCATGTCGCCAGACTTGGTGGGTCATGGAGATGTCCACAAAGCGGCCCTCACCGCTGCGCTGAGCCCCCACCAAAGCCGCCAACAAACCCGACACCGCGGCCAAGGTTCCGCCCAGAAGGTCGGCAATCTGGAAGTTGGGCAGGGCCGGATCGGCGCTGTCGGGAACACCGATCTGGTCGAGCACACCCGACAAGGCGATGTAGTTGATGTCGTGGCCCGCCCGCAAGGCATAGGGGCCTTCCTGGCCGTAACCGGTGATGGAGGCCATCACCAAGCGCGGATTCAAAACCTGCAGCACCGGCCAGTCCAGGCCCAATCGGCGCATCACACCCGGGCGAAAGCCTTCAATCAACACATCGGCGCTGCGCACCAGGTCCATCAGCTGGGCGCGGCCTTGCGCTTCTCGCAGGTCCAGCCTCAAGAGCTGCTTGTGGTTGTTCAGGTCTCGGAAAAAGCCACTGGGCAAGCCCGCCGCCTCATCCTGTGGGTTGCGGTACAGCAGCCGGGCGCCGTCTCCGGCCCCCGGGGGCTCCACCTTGATCACCTCGGCGCCCCATTCCTGAAGGTGGCGCGTGGCCAAGGGGCCCGGCAGCAGTTGCGTGAGGTCGATGACCCGGATGCCGGCCAGCGGCAAGCTCATGTGAACACGCCTTCACGAAGCCACTTCGTGGCCACCCATTTGTCACCGGCCGTCACCGGGGCACCGGCATGCAGGGTCAAGGTGGACGGATGGGGGCGGTCGTAGCTGAAAAACACCGCATTGCCCTTGACCGGCGCCACTTCCAGGCCCACGTCGGGGAAAGTCGTCGCGCCACCGGCCTCGGGTGTGTTCAGGTACACGATGAGCGTGCCCACCCGCTGCCCACCTCGCTTGAGCACCGCAGCCGTCCCCGGCGAAGCCGGGTCGAAGTAGTCGTGGTGGGGCTTGTATTCAGCACCCGGTTGGTAGTGCAGCACCTGCAGCCCTTCGCCATGGTCCACCGGCCAGTGCAAAAGCGTGGCCATGCGCGATTCAATGCGGCGAATCAGGTCCGACTCGCCGCGCTCGAAGAACATGCCCAGGCTGGTGCGGGCCTCGTGCACCTCGGCCTGGCCGTCCTCGTGCCGCACGGTCTCCGATCGCCCCATGCGCGGCCGGGCGCAGGCCACCAGCTCATCGCACTCCTCAAGGCTGAGCAGACCGCCCAAGACCACCACCGTGGGCTTCTGGAGAACCGCCAAGACCTGCACAGAACGGTCACCGGCGTCGGCACACGACCCCGGCTGCAGCTCAATGAAGGGCACGGGACGCGGAGCTTGAACCACCGCACGCAGCGACTCTTCCATCGCCGCCATGGCAGTGGCCTCTTCCCATCCGCTGTTGCGCATGGCCTGCAACACCGACTCTGGCGTGCAGCCCGCCTGCGCCTGATCCACGATCC